>JAVEXH010000434.1:0-3035 GCA_034004175.1 Spirochaetia bacterium | reverse complement strand
TGGATAAGTCGCTTGTCGATGGCCTGTTCCTCCGTGATGCTACCCACCTATCTGCAAGGGCAACTGCTGCAACAACTGTTCGACAATTATGTCGATATCGACATAATTGTCGAACAGTTGTTGTGATCGCTGTCTAAGCCTGCCTTCTGGCCAGCAAATTTATACATTTGCCGAACAGTTCCATGCAGACCCTGGCATCATCGGCTCCACGATGGGCATCCTTCTGCTGGATGCCGAAAGACAAGGACAAGTTTTGCAATGAGTAGCTTGGCAGGCCAGGCACTGCGGTCTTTGCAAGGTTCTTGGTATCGTAGGCCATATTGGCTGGTTCGGGCAAGCCAGCCCGCCTGGCCTCGGCCAACAGGAACCCCATATCAAACGGCGCATTGTGGGCCACAAGTACAGCATCTTCCAGAAATGGCATGAAACTGCCTGCCGCAGCCTTGAAATACGGTGCCTGGGATACGTCAAGGTCGCTGATGCCATGGATGGCGCTTACCTCGGGCGGTATGGATCGGCCTGGATGGATCAAGCTTTCGTATTCACCCTCGGTTGCGATGCTCCAGGTTCCGGCTACTTCAACCATCCTGAACTTTATTGCACCGATTTCCACTACCCGGTCCATGTCGGGTGACAGGCCGGTGGTCTCGAAGTCGAAGGCCACAAAAACCCGGGAGCCAAGAGCGGTGAAGAGGGCGTCTACATCGTCCTTGGACATGCGGCCTCCACCGTTGTGCTGTCCCCGTTCGCCACCAGGCCCCCGGTTCCTGGAACCACCTGTTCTGGATCCACCGGTCCTGGATCCGCTGGATGAACCATGCCATCCAGCCCATGGATCCTGATTACCCTGGTTCATCCTATGACCTTGCGGATATCGGCTTCGATGGCACCGGTCTTTGCAGCGCTTGCCGTCCTGGCAGCGCCCAATCCATCCGATCCCACTGCAGTACGGGCCAGGATGTAGAACTTGATCTTGGGTTCCGTGCCGCTTGGCCGTACGGTTACCAGTGTGCCGTCTTCGAGGTACCATTGTATGACATCACTGGTAGGGAAACCTGCCTTGTCGGCACTGTCCGGATCAGCAGGATCCCAGACCAGGCCTTCCTTCAGGTCACGGATCTTGACAATCTTTACGCCGCCCAGGCTTTTCGGCTGATTCTTTCGGTAGCCAGCCATGATGCCCTTCATGGTATCCATGCCACTGGCACCCTCGAAATATTTGTTGATTCCCTTTTCTTCGTGGAAGCCATGCTGGACGAAGAGTTCGTCCAGGCGCTGCAACAGGGATTTCCCCATTGACCTCCAGTACAGGGTCATCTCCGCTGTCATTGCAGCGGCAGAAATACCATCCTTGTCGCGTACTTCCGTTTCCACCAGGTAGCCGTAGCTCTCCTCGGTGCCGTACACGAAGTCCAGGCCGGTTTCTTCGAAGCGACGCATGAGGTCTGCTATCCATTTGAAACCTGTCAGGCATTCATGGCATTCAGCCCCATATGATCTGGCTACCCGGGCCATGAGTTCGCTGGTGACTATGCTCTTTATGAGGGCTGGCTTCTTTGGCATGCGGCCGGATTCCTTCAGGGATAGCAGCATGTAATCTGCGTGCAGGGCCCCTAACTGGTTGCCGCTGATCAAGGTGAAACCACCCTTGCCATCAGGAACTGCGATGCCCAGGCGGTCTGCATCAGGATCGGTAGCCATGACCACATCGGCCTTTACCTTTGCACCGAGCTCAAGAGCCATCTTCAGGGCTGCAGCTTCCTCAGGGTTGGGGAAGGAGACCGTGGGGAAGTTGCCATCAGGCAGGCGCTGTTCCGGTACGGTGAGTACTTCGAGGCCAAGTTCGCCCATTATGCGCTCGAAATGCATGGCCCCGGTGCCATGCAGAGGTGTGTAGACGACCTTCACCTCCGCAGCCAGCTTCTTGAACAGTTCAGGCCTCAGGAGTTTTGACTTGACCATGGCTACGTATGGCTCGTCCACCTCCTTGTCCACCATAACCAGGAGGCCCTTGGCCAGGGCTTCTGCCTTGTCCATGGTCTTGATGGTCTTCACGCTGTTCACTCGCTGTATGATGCCATCATCATGGGGTGTAATTATCTGGGCGCCATCGTTCCAGTAGGCCTTGTAGCCGTTGTAGGCTGGCGGGTTGTGGCTGGCGGTTACCACCACACCGGTATCAGCCTTGAGGAGCCTGATTGCATAAGACAATTCCGGCGTGGGTCGAAGGGAGGTGAAAAGATAGGCCTTTATGCCGTTGGCAGCGAATATCAGGGCGGTGTCCAGGGAGAAGACATCCGAATAGTGCCTGGAATCGAAGGCTATGCAGGCGGAGAGGCTCTTTCCCTTGATGGTGTCCTTCAGGTAATCGCAGAGCCCTTGGGTGGCCCGGCGGACAACAAAGGAGTTCATCCGGTTGTAGCCGCCGCCTATCAGGCCACGCAGGCCACCGGTACCGAACTCCAGGTCACGGTAGAAACGATCTTCGAGTTCCTTCATGTCATCCGCAGCCAGAAGTTTCTCCACTTCGGCCTTGAAATCCGGATCACTTTCCCTGGCTATGTATTCCCGTGCCCTGCTGATTATTTCATTCTTGTCCACGCTGATTCTCCTTATCTCCGGATCCGGCAGAAATGGATCCTTTTCCAGTATAGCCATAACAACCGGCCAATGCAAAATGGCAGAGCCACATGACTTGGCCGGTTTGCAAGACCTGATTCAGGTTTTGTGTTGCCTGATCAAACCGAGAATTTCATGTATTCCGTCCAGCAGCATGGAAGCTCCGGCTTCCTTCAGTTCATCCCTGGTCCTGAACCCCCAGGCTGCACCAAGGGGTACCATGCCGGCAGCCAGGGCAGTTTCCATGTCCACGCCTGAGTCTCCCAGGAAACCGCACTTCTCTGGTTCAAGGCTCATGGCTTTGGCAGCCTCGATGGCTCCAGCCGGGTGCGGTTTGACAGGTACACCATCCAGACCACCGCGGACCAGGGCGAAGGGTATGGACGGAAACAGCTGGGTTACTACCTGGGCTGTTA
>JAVEXH010000433.1:0-3037 GCA_034004175.1 Spirochaetia bacterium | reverse complement strand
AGGTGTTGGCCTGGAAATACAACATGAAGCGATCGGCACTGTAACGCACACGGAGGAAGGCCAGTGCACCGCGTACTTGCTCCTGTACCGATGACAGCCCACCCAGGATAGGCGCCCGTGATCCAGTGGCATCGCAGTATGAGCAGCCTGAGCTCAAAGTTCCGGCACCAACCATGCCAGGATGCCCTGGACCATGGGCGGGCTTGCGGTTCGGACAACCGAAACCGGCGTCTACGGGAACACGCCGTACCCGGCAACCATAGCGCGCCTTGAGAAAGTCGGCATATCGGTTGATCCTGGAACCGGTCTTCATTGGATGGATTCCCCCCCCGTGCCTGACTATACCTCCACTCGCTTGCGCAATGCGAGGTCTTTCCGGTAGTCTGCTCCCATGCCGGCAACTAAAAAACCCACGAAACCCAGGACAATCAAGACCCTGATTGCGGCAAGCCTGGTGGTTCTGCTCTCATCATGTTCCCTGCTGGAATCCACCGTAGCCGAGCTCAGGACCGATGTTCCGGAAATGGCTGTCTACGCAGCATATTTCAATGCATCCCAGAGTCAGTTCAAGATACATGTTAAATATGAGCCTGAACTGGCGGCCAGCCTTTCAGGCAATGCACCCAAGCCCGCCCTTGTGGTTGGAAAGTTCATCAAGATTCCGGAAGCCCGCAATACCTTCCAGTCCCTGGACCATCTTTTCTCGGAACTGCTGCTGAACCAGAGTTCCTTTTATCCTGGATTGCTGGAACTGGGGACCCAGGAGGGACGCCAACTACTGCTGCCTGTCTCATTCAATCTGCCACTCATCGCCATGTCCAAATCCCAGGAAACATCCATGTCCGACAACTTTGTGATATCCCTTGCCGATCTGGAACGCCTGGGCATGGAATACAACCAGAAGACCAAGGATTCCTTCACAAAAATGGGATTCGGACCCCGGTGGTTTCCGGATTTCATGTATGCGGTGATCAGGCTTCATGGCATCGATTTCAAACCAGGCCCCAGTCCCAAGTGGAACTACCTGGCCCTGGAAACCGGAATTGACTACCTTCGGGCCTGGTCGGAACGGGCCAACGAATCGCTGGAGAAGGAAGAAGAGTTCCAGTTCAAATATCTGTACCTGCCATCGTACCGTTCCCTGGAGGAGGGTCGCATAGCCTATGCGGCTATGGGGTCTTCAAGTTTTTTCCTCATACCTGAAGAGCGCAGGTCTACCCTGGCTTTCCGGTGGCTATCCAAGGACGGGGCCATACCGCTGGATGATAAAGTGGTTTATGCAGGAATCTGCAGGGGAGCAGAGGGAAAACAAGTGGCCGAGGCCTTCCTGAAATGGTTCTACACTGAAGGAACGCAGAAAAAGATCCTCGACGACGCCAGACGCTTCAGGTCGATAGAAACCTCCTTCGGCGTTGCCGGTGGCTTCTCGTCGATACGTGCGGTCAACGAAAAACTCTTCCCCTTGTACTATCCTTCCCTGCTTGGCCGGCTGCCACCCGGATCCTACCTGTCGGTTCCGCCGGCTCTCCCGTCCTATTGGCCGGACCTCAGGCACGAGGTGATCCTGCCCTTCCTGGTGGACGCCATGGGGCCGGTTGCCATCGAAGACCCCAATGCCGTGCTTGAGAACCGCATACAGGCCTGGATCAAGCGCCGCAGCGGCTATTAAAGTCCAGGCATCCGCTCCAGCCAGGCTTCCCAGGTCCTGAAAAAATCCTTGTAATCCTCGGCGGTAGAACACTTGACCACCCGTGCCCGTAGTTCGGCACCTCCCGGCATGCCCTTGAGATATGAGCAAGCCTGCTTCCTGAACTCCATGCAGGCCAGCCGCTCGTCATAGAAACCAAGAGACAGCTCGAAGTGACGTCTGGCAGCGGCCAGCCTGGCTGATTGGGGTATCAGTGGTTCAGGTTCCCCCTGCAGAGCAGCCCTGGCCCGGGTGAAGATGAAGGGATCACCCATGGCCCCCCGGGCAAACATGACGCCGGAAACGCCGGGAACCTCCGGGCTCCCGGAACCACCGCCGGACAGTATGGCCAGGGCATCTGCGGCGGAGAACAGGTCTCCGGATGCAAAAACCGGAACCGGCATCAGTTCTGCCAGGCGGAAGAAGGCATCCCTGTCGGCCTTGCCCGAGTAACCCTGGGCACGGGTGCGGGCGTGCAGGGTTATGGCCGAAGCACCGCCGTCCACGGCAGCCTTGGCGGCATCGAGGTAGTTGATGGACGCATCATCCCAGCCCAGGCGTATCTTTACGGTGATCGGGGTGGAAACCAGGGCAGTCATGGCACGCACTATGGCTGCAATTCTGGGGGGATCCTTCATCAGGGCAGACCCCGCACCGGTCTTGATGATTTTTGGAACCGGACAGCCGCAATTGACATCGATGATGGCTGGCTTCCAGCGGTCGGCAACCATGAGTGCAGCCCTGGCCATGGTGGCAGGGTCCCCACCGAAGATCTGCACCGCATATTCGCTCTCGTTGGGAGCCCGCTCCAGCAAAACACCGGTCTTCATGGAACCCCGGGTCAGGGCCTCGGAGCTGACCATCTCGGTGAACGCAAGATCGCACCCAGCGTCGGCGCAGACCGATCGGAAGGCAGCATCGGAGTAGCCTGCCACGGGAGCCAGGAACAGGTTCCCCTTGGTTGTATACGATCCGATGCGGACTGGCTTATGCAGATTCATGGACACTCCGGAGTTCATGGGTATTCAAAAAAAAGCCGGCAAGCTGGAGTATTCCCCCTCTTGCCGGTTCTTATCAAGGACCAGGTACAGGTCGAAGCAGGCACTCAGGGCGCAAGCTTGAACAGGCGGCAGGCATTCTGGTAGGTAGCTTCAGCTACTTCCTCGATGGGCATATCAAGAAGCATGGCCAGATCATCCACCGTGGCCGGAAGGTACTCCGGTGTGTTGCGCTTTCCCCTGAACTTGGAGGGCACCATGAAGGGCGCCTCGGATTCGACAAGGATGCGATCCAGGGGAAGCATCCTCACGGTATCATGCAGGTTCCGGGCATTGCGGTAGGTCAGGTTTC
>JAVEXH010000432.1:0-3048 GCA_034004175.1 Spirochaetia bacterium | reverse complement strand
TTGATAAATCGATCATGTTTCGTGTCGGTAGCCCATCCTGGTTGGGTCAAGGTGTGGTTGATGAGATCAATACGGGCAAAGATTGTTGTACTTGCCGCTACGGCAGCCCTGGTTGTGGCAGTGACACTGACGGTGACCTTCTGGTTTGTGCTCAAG
This sequence comes from Spirochaetia bacterium, assembly GCA_034004175.1. Classification (GTDB taxonomy): domain Bacteria; phylum Spirochaetota; class Spirochaetia; order Treponematales; family UBA12059; genus MIBM01. The sequence continues at coordinate 2,892 of JAVEXH010000432.1, read as the reverse complement.
TCATCTTCTGATTCCCAGCTTGCGTCCCTTGAAGAATTGCTCAATGATGATTTTGACACACTCATAAAAACCCAGATCGAGTCGGCTGCCACCATGCTGGGTGCCTTGGCCAAGGAACGTGATGCCGGTACTATTCCGGCGGACCAGGCGTATGAACTGGCCCGTAATCTTCTGCGGGACATGCGGTTTGGTGCGGATGGCTATTTCTGGGCTGATACACCTCGGGGAGACAATGCGGTGCTGCTCGGGGGAGCCTCCGAAGGAACCAACCGTCTGAACCTCAAAGACACCAAGGGCTTTGAACTGGTCAAAGCAATAATCGCCGCCGGTATGGCAGGGGGTGGTTATACCGAATACTGGTTCCCCCGGGCTGGCGAGACAGAAGCCTTGCCCAAACGGGGCTACAGCACATATGTTCCCGGCTTCGACTGGGTCATTGGTACGGGCAATTACTTCGATGACATAGCCAAAGTGGTTACCATCAAGCGGGAGGAAGCCCGGGTGGTACGCAACCGGGCTCTCGGGTTCATTGTACCCATGGCTGCAGCAATTGCCGCTGTCATGGTCTGGCTTGCACTGCTTCTGGGTGGACGGATTGCCAGGCCCATAAGCTATGCGGCCCAGCGGATGCGGAGCATGGCCGAGGGTGAACTCAATGCTGATATCGATGTGCGTTATCTGGCCGGAAAGGACGAGGCCGGAGTCCTGATGGTTTCCCTCAAGACTACTGTGGATCGGTTGCGCGATGCCCTTGGCGAGGTGAGTGAGGCCAGCCACAATGTCACCGCAGGTTCACAGGAACTGGCAGAGGCTTCCAAACAGATGTCCGTGGGAATTTCAGGCATTTCCGATTCCAGCCAGCAGCTGTCCCAGGGAGCCACCGAACAGGCTGCCAGCGCCGAGGAAGTCTCGGCTAGCATCGAGCAGATGAGTGCCAACATCAGGCAGAATGCCGACAACAGTGGCCAGACAGAGAAGATAGCCACCAAGGCCGCAGGGGATGCCAGGAATGGCCTGGCGGCTGTGCGTGAGACGGTTGCGGCAATGCGGCAGATAGCCGAGAAGATCGACATAATCGAAGAGATAGCAAGGCAGACCAACATGCTGTCCCTCAACGCCAGCATAGAGGCCGCCAGGGCAGGCGAGCACGGCAAAGGGTTTGCCGTGGTGGCCAGCGAGGTGGGCAAACTGGCAGAGCGCAGCAAGATTGCCGCTGGTGAGATTTCGATATTGTCATCAAGAAGCGTCGACATAGCGGAGAAGGCGGGCGCCATGCTGGAGGGCATGGTCCCGGATATCCAGCGTACCGCCGACCTGGTGCAGGAGATCAGTGTAGCCAGCCGGGAACAGGATACTGGAACCCAGCAGATCAACAAGGCCATAGCCCAGCTTGATACGGTCATACAGCACAATGCGTCAATTTCAGAAGAGTTCAGCGCCACCAGTGAGGAGATAGCCAGCCAGGCTGCCATGGTGGCCAGTACGGCTGGCGGCCTGGCATCCCAGGCTGAACGTATGCAGGAGGCCGTCGGATTCTTCAGGCTCGGGGAGCCTGATACTGTCGGCAAACGGGAAACAAAAAAGGCGATTGTGGGTGCAAAGAAGAAACAGGTGCCCACGACCAGTACAGGTGCGACCCTGAAAAGGAACTCGACCGCGATAACAGTGAAGGATGATTCACCGTCATCATCGGATGATGATTTCATCGAGTTCTGATACTCAGGGTTGTTTGTTCATGAGTTGTCTGTCAATGAATGGAATCCGTGAATGAAGGATTCCACAAGCTCAGGAGGGATACTATGAAGATCGGGATGAGGTTGAGTTTTGGATTTGCAGTCATAGTACTACTTCTGATTGCCATAGCAGTTTTCAGCGGAATAATACTTTCCAGTATGGCTTCGGATCTGTCCCGCACGGTACAGGAATTCCTGCCGGCGATAGATTTTCTGGAACAGGCAGACAGGGATTACTTCCAGCTCATAGAAGCCGAGCGTACACAACTGCTTTTCGGTATCAATGGCGAGTCAGCTGATCGCTGGACAGAAGCATGGCAGGAGAACCTTGAGCAGGCTGTAGAACGGATGGCAGGGTATGCCGAGCTGGCTTCAAACGAAGAGCAGAAGAATCTGTACCGTGATTACCTTCTGAAGCATGATGAGTGGCTGCTCCTTGCCAAGCGGGTCATGGCTGGTGCCAGTTCTGGTTCCAGTTCCGAAGTACGTACAGCACTGGCCTTGTCGCTCGGGGAGGCCAGTGCGGCCTTTGATGAGATGCGTGAAATGATCAACCAACTGGAAGAGCTCGTGATGAACGAGGCAGAAGCCCTGAGGGTTTCAACCGAGTCTGCATCCCGATTTGCTTTTTTGAATCTGGTCATCTTCACCTGTGTTGCCTTGGGCTTGACCATAGCCCTTTCATTGTTCCTTACCCGGGGTATCACCAGACCTCTCAAGGTATGCGGAAGTATAGCCGATGCCCTTGCTGATGGCAGGCTGGACCACCAGGCTGACGAACGATGGAAACAGGCCAAGGATGAACTGGGTGACCTGGTCAGGGCAATGGACCGGACAACGGCAAAACTGGGCGAGGTTCTCGGAAATGTGAAAAATACAAGTTGGTCGGTGGCAACCGGGTCTCAGGAATTGTCGGAGGCTGCCAGGCAGATGTCCACAGGAATATCGGGAATTTCCACTTCCAGCCAGCAGCTGTCCCAGGGAGCCACCGAACAGGCTGCCAGCGCCGAGGAAGTCTCGGCCAGCATCGAACAGATGAGTGCCAACATCAGGCAGAATGCCGACAACAGTGGCCAGACAGAGAAGATAGCCACCAAGGCCGCAGGGGATGCCAGGAATGGCCTGGCGGCTGTGCGTGAGACGGTTGCGGCAATGCGGC
>JAVEXH010000431.1:0-3055 GCA_034004175.1 Spirochaetia bacterium | reverse complement strand
CTTACCCTGCTTGGCAGGTACTCGGACAGAACCGCAACTACGGAAGTTGAAACCTGGGCTCTGCAGTTGGGGGCTGACGGCTTTGTGCATTCGCTGATCCGTGATGGCTTTGAATATCTGGCAGCACCCTTGTTGCCGAATTTATGGCGGGCCCCAACCCAGAACGATGGGCTGAAAAATTTTGCCGCTCAGCGTGGCATTCCGGAGTTTGCCTTTTATCACCATGAAAAAGCCATGCTTGCCTGGCTGGATTACGGGCTGGATGAACTGTGCTTCAAACTGGTGGACGGCAAGGCAGCAGGAGGACTCGTTCTCAGGCAGGCAGATGCCGGAACAGGTTTCACGGTCATGCACGAAGTAACAACGGCCAAGGGGCGATGGGTTGGAACTTTCAGGCAGGACTGGCGAAGCCTGCCTGCAGGGCCGCAGGCTTCGTTCCTGTTCGATCTTGACTCAGGTGTGCCCGAACTGCCGAAGGTCGGTATTTGTCTGGCCTTGGTTCCAGGTTTCGAGCGTGTGGTCTGGTACGGACTCGGGCCGCATGAATGCTATTCCGACCGCAAGTCTTCTGTCCGTTTGGGCCAGTGGGAAGCGTCGGTGGATGAGCTTGGTGCGCCCTACATTCTGCCCCAGGAAAACGGCAACCGGACTGGCACCCGTGCCCTGACCTTCACCAACTCCGCTGGCAGACGCTTTTCGGTATCAGGCCGTTCCTGGCGAGGTGATACCGACAACGTCGGGTCAGTAGCAGCGGACCAGGGTTTCGACTTCAGTGCGTCACATGTCGGGGCAGATCAGTTGTATGCTGCCAGGCACTGGTATGAAATACAGCCACGGCAGGAAACCCTGCTGTGCCTTGATGCAGCCCAGCGAGGGCTCGGTACCGCAGCGTGCGGCCCTGATACGCTGGAGCGGTACCGCCTCAGGCCGGGTCGGTATGGGATGAAGTTGTGGTGGTGGTAGACCTGTACCTGTGCTACTTATAATAAACCGTAACAACCGCCGACAATGGACAGGACAGCGGCGATTACCAGTGCGGCTACCGGTGCAAAAGCAAGGCCGGCTATGGCCATGTCCTTTATGGAAAAATAACCGGTGGACCAAGGCAGGACGTTCACCGGGCTGGTGGTAACCAGGATCACCGCCAGGTTTGCGGTAAGACCGGCTCCAAGTGCTGCGAGTCGGACATCTATCCCCAGGGCTGGTCCAAGTGACAGCACCAGTGGCACGATGATGGTACCAGTCAGTGTGTTGGATGAGAATACAACCTTGACGGCCAGTACCCCCAGTACCACGGCCACCAGGCGCCAGAAATTCGGCAAGGTTCCAATGCTTCCAAAAGCGACTCCGGCTACCCAGCCTGCAGCACCTGATTTGTACAGGGCTGTTCCCAAGGCTATACCCGTGGCAATGAGAAGTACTCCTGCCCAGTCCATGTCTTTTTCCAGATCCTTCCACTTGAATCCACCTATCCCCGGCAGGAAGAGGGCAACCGCACCAAGGGCTGCGACCATGCCGATGGATGGGCTCCATCCCAGGATCTGTTTTAGCAAGGGTGAGCCCAGCCAGAGGGCAACCACGGAGAGGAATACCACTGCGGCTGCCTTCTCGTCCCGGCTTAGAGGCTGGGGTGTGTGTACAGCTTTTTTTTGTGCACCATGCAGTCGCCTCCTGTCCGGCGGGAAAATGCTGATGATGACAAACCACGCTGCTGGCAGCAGAAGCACCATTATGGGCACACCGAAGGCCATCCAATCCAGAAAGCCCAGCTCCAGGCCGGCCAGTTCAAACAGGAAACGGACTACGACAGGATTGGAGCCGGAACCCGAGGGAGCTCCAAGAGCCCCGATGAGTGGACCCCAGGCTACCGCCATCATGAGGGAACGCCCGAAGCCGCCTGTGCCAGGTTCGTCGCCTTCTCCCTTCAGCAATCCGGCTGCCAGAGGCAACATCAAGGCTGCTGCGGCAAGGGCGGTAACCCACATTGCCAGGCTGGCCCCGGCAACCAGGAAACCGAAGACAATTGCCCTGGTTGAATCACCCGTGAGGGCAAGCACCTTCCTGCCCATGCGGGCAGCCAGGCCGGATCTTCCCAGGGCAGCTGCCAAAGCCAGTACGCCTATGAAAAATACTGTCGACTCATCACCGAAGCCAGTCTTGACCAGCTCCGACCAGGAGGAAGATCCGAGTATCGCCAGGACTCCCATTGCAAGTATGCCTGTCAGATGGAACGGCAGCACTTCTCCTATCCAGAGGATCAACGCAAAGGCAAGTCCGGCCAGGGCACGGCGGCCTTTTTCATCAAGGACTGCTCCAGTAGGTGCTTCACCCGGCAGGGGAAGAGCCAGGATCACTATCAATGCTGCAACGCCGATCCCGAAAAGAAATATGCGTCTGGTTGTGCTGGGAGATTTCTTCATACTTCTTGCCCCTGAGTTGAAGCGTACTTCCTGAAAGCCAGGGATTTCATCATGATTGACCGAGAAGCCGCTGCAGCAGATCTCCCACCAGCCTGGGTCTGTCGGCTACCAGGGCGCCGGCTTTCTCGAAGGCTGCAATCTTGTCTGAAACCGAACCCTTGCCTCCGGAGACAATGGCACCTGCGTGGCCCATGCGCTTGCCGGCCGGGGCTGTGCGTCCACCCATGAAGGCTACCAGCGGCTTGGTAAACTTCCCGGCCTCCATGGCTTCGGCGACCTCTTCCTCCATCGTGCCGCCCAGTTCGCCTATGATCACCACGGCGTCGGTGCCGCTGTCTGCCTCGAAGTCGGGCAGCATCTCCGCGAAACGCGTGCCGGGGACGGGATCCCCTCCGACGCCGATCAGGGTGGACACGCCGAAGCCACCGCGCACTATCATGGCGGTCACCTCGTTGGTAAGCGAGCCCGAGCGGGTCATCACGCCGATGCGGCCGGGTTTGTACACCCTGTCTATCCAGAAGGGGAACATGCCCATCATGGCCAGGCCGGGGCTGATGACGCCTGAGGTGTTGCCACCGACCACTTTTGCGCCACAGGACAGGGCTGCCTTGCGTATCTGTATGGCTTCGTGCAGG
>JAVEXH010000430.1:0-3055 GCA_034004175.1 Spirochaetia bacterium | reverse complement strand
GAGTATGCCACGAAAACCCTGAGAGGGTGGCGAACCAGGGCCGATGGAGACACCGTATCAACGATGGATTCACCGGAGACCGGAGTGCCGGATACTGCCGCAATCTCCAGTGCGGATACTTTGGGTTCCGGACCGGAAGCCGCTGCGCTCAAGGAGCTGTAAGATGATTTCCATGAATGGAACCAGAACCAGAGATCCACTGTCTAATTCGAATCTTCTGTTTTTAATCTCAACTGTCATCTTTGTACTGATGTATGGTTTTGCGATCCTCCGCTACCCGGGTAGTTTCCTGCAGTTTCAGACTTTCTTCGACCTGTTCAGTCTGAATGCCCCGCTCATCATCATTACCCTTGGCATAAGTATCGTCATGATCGGAGGCGGCATCGACATTTCCATCGGTGCTGTAAGCGGCCTGGTAACCATGTGCTGCGCCGTATTACTGGAATCAGGAACAGGGAACGTCGGCCTTGCCATGCTTCTTGCGTTGGGCATAGGTATTGCCTTTGGCATTCTACAAGGGTATCTCATTTCATATCTCGAGATACAGCCATTCATCATAACCTTGGCAGGTATGTTCCTGGCGAATGGACTGTTGACGACAATACACAAAGATCCACTCAACGTGAGCCTGCCTGGTTTCGTTTCCTTGCGGGATTACGAAATAGTGATCCCCTGGCTTGGCACGAACAACAGGCTGGGCAATTTCATACCCCTTGAAATCAAACCCGGTGCCGTAGTTGTGTGGGTTCTTGTTGCCATCCTCGCCATCCTGATGAAGTGGTCACGTTTCGGGCGCAACCTTTACGCCATTGGCGGTAACAGCCAGAGTGCTATGATGCTCGGCATCAATGTAAAGAAAACAAAATTCCATTCATATGTGCTATGCGGATTCCTCGCAGGCATAGCCGGCTTTGTGTACATCATGACAACCGGAGCCGGCAACGTGGGAAACGCAGCGGGATTCGAGATGAAAGCCATTGCCGCGGCAATCATAGGCGGCACTATGCTCTCGGGCGGCGTGGGGAATTTGTTTGGTTCCCCGATAGGATCACTGACCCTTCTTACCATCAATGAACTGATCCGTGCTGCGGGTGTCAACTCCAACTATCAGGCAATAGTAAGCGGACTCTTGCTGTACATCTTCATTGTGCTTCAAAGCGTCGTGGTATGGATGCGTGTCAGGGGGAAATTCAGACTTGCCCTGCCATCCTGGCTACGCCAGAACAGACAAGAGGTCAGGAACCAGGGGTAGGCCATACAACAGCGAGGTGGCGCACCCTGGACACCGTCCTCGTGGACGGTGTCCTCCCGGGTAGCTATCCGGCAATCTCCTGAGCATGTCCATCGACTACCAGGTCCACCGCTGACGCGTTGGCGGCAACCTGTCCGGGATTCTTGCATCCGGGGATCACACAGGATACTGCGGGATGTCGCAGGCACCAGGCCAGAGCCCAGGCTGCCATGTCGACACCATCGGGTAGTTCGGTGCGCTCGATCTCCTGAACCTCCCGCAAGGCGGATTCTACCTGTTCGCGCTCACGGCGGCTCCGCACATCGGTCTTGTCAAAGGTGGCTCCCGGGCGGTATTTGCCGCTGAGGAATCCGCTTGCAAGGGGAACCCGGGCCAGCACGCCAAGATCATCCCGGAGTGCCGCCGGAAAGACTGCTTCCTCGGGTTGGCGGTCAATCCGGTTGTACACCACCTGAAGTGCCCCTGCACCAACCTTCAAAGCAGATTCAGCCTGATGCACACTGATGATGCTGGCTATTGAAATACCGAGATTGCGCACCTTGCCTGCTTCCACCTGTTTCTGCAGCATGGTCCACAGTTCGTCGTTGTCAAAGGCAGCATCATCACCGGAATGAAACTGATAGAGATCGATGTAGTCGGTCTGCAGTGCCCGAAGCGAATCCTCAAGCTGCTTTAGAACGTCCGATACCGACCAGAGCTGGTCACGATCGAAACGGTCGTTGTAGTGATGTCCGAATTTCGTGGCGATTATCCATCTGTCACGTTCGCCCTTCACCGCCTGCCCCACGAGACGCTCGGAGAGATGGTCTCCGTAACACTCGGCGGTGTCAATCAGGTTGATACCGTGATCGCGGGCAGCACTGATAACCGCGTCAACTTCAGACTGGGTGTAATCCTTGCCCCACTCCCCACCAAACTGCCATGATCCCACACCGATAACACTGACGTGGAGGTTTGTTCTGCCAAGCCGTCGATATTTCATGAAGGTCCTCCTGGTCATAGTATAACAGATTACAGCTTGGTCAAACTGATTTTCCTTGAAAGTTCGTTCTGCCGGACATATGTCCCGGAGTGGCCACAACCCGGATTCCGCCAGGGCCGACAAGCTGCATCGGTATGCCCAAGCCCGGCGGCTTCCTGGCATGCTATGGTTGGATCATGGCGCCGGGCTTACCCCATGGAGGGGGATTCAACTTGATAGAGGATGAGAAGATCTCCGATGTACTCCATTACGTCGAAGTGAAATTTTCCTGTTCATGATACACGTGCACTGACTCCTTGTGCTTGATACCTGTCGGTTGCCATCCAGCGCCATAGTCCCCAGGCTGCCATGAAGAACAATGCGATGTACTGGATGGCTATGAAACGCACATCCTTGATCCAGTACAGGCCGATTCCGATGACATCGATGATGATCCACCAGAGCCAGCTTTCTGTCCTGCGTCTGGTCATGAAATACATTGCAGCAAAACTGGACACTGTAGTAAAGGCATCCAGAAAAGGATAGTCTGCGGGAGCCGGGAAAATCGCAGGCATCCAGATATGAAAGCGGGCCACCAGCCAGACCGACGCAAAATACAGAATAGTCCCAGTGAACTCGATCCACGACAGGGGATACCCGCCGATGGACACCATGATGTTTTCTACACTTAAAATATTCATAAATTACCTTCCAAGCTGTCCATGATCACATCCACCCGGGCATCCACCGTACCTGATACTGGTCGCCAGGCCACTCCCCGGCGTTCCAGTTCACGCACCGTAGCTTCCTGGTGCTCTTCCCGGGAACCAGGACCTGAGCGG
>JAVEXH010000429.1:0-3064 GCA_034004175.1 Spirochaetia bacterium | reverse complement strand
ACGACGCTCTTCCGATCTTAATAGTGGAGACTTTCTCCTTAGGGCAACTTTCACGCTGGTTTCAGAATACGAAGGAATCCGCCATGAAACGCGATATCATGCGCCATTTCGGAATGCCGACAGTGGAAGCCTTCGAAGGTGTGTTGCACGCCCTTACACCTGTCCGTAACCTTTGCGCTCATCATGGAAGGCTCTGGAACAGCCGTTTTACACTCCGGCTTCCCGGCTTGCATATCCTCGGTTCGTCATTGCTCCCCCACCGGGAAGGCAACCCATCTGATCTACTCCTTCATAACTACCTGGTAGTAATTAACTATCTCCTTGAGAAACTTGGACAGAATGGAGTTTGGCTGAAAATACTTGTGAACCTTGTACAAGAGCGCGACCAATGGGAGTTGTCACATATGGGTTTTATCGACGGGTGGCGGGATCACGAACCTTGGAAAAGCGCATTTCTTGAATAAGGAGGTCGCGGTCATGGATGAGATGAAAGATCAGTACGATTTCTCCAAGGGAGCCCGCGGTAATTTCTTCGTGGCCGAGGACGAGATCCGATTACCCCGCTATCCGGAGCCCGGCATAGAGAGGAAGCTTACACATATCGCTGAAAAAACAGGAAGAACACCCGATGCGTTGCTTAATATTTTGCTGGAAAACGAATTGAATGTATTGGAGAAACTTCAGCTTTAAGGTCGAGTACAAATTGAAGTGTGTCATTTGCAAAAAGGGTGAATACGAGCTGGATTCCGATATCCTGAAAGCCGTGCTGGCTATTGCCGAATCAGCCTTCCTGAAGCATGCCGAGGTTGAAATCGTACGTTTTGTGGCCTGAACAGGCGACCTGTCACACAGGGGCTTTTCCAGTGGCTGGCGGAACCGTTAACTGTGGAAAAGTAGTGTTAGTATTTTAGGCATGTTAGCAAAGTTATCGAAAATCCATAATTTTGCTAACTTTGCTATAAATGACCTATCGATGATCCAAACACAGCTCTCGCAATACTCGTGTACATTCCAGCCCTTCCTGTTTTTTCCCGTGGAGTATAGTATGCAGGGCATGAAAGGCATCATAGTCGCCGCCGGTTACGGCACCCGCTTCCTGCCGGTCACCAGGACCGTGCCCAAGGAGCTGCTCCCCCTGATAGACAAGCCGTCCATAGCCTTCGTGGTGGACGAGTTCATCGCTTCGGGTATAGAGGACATCATCATCATCACCAGCCGCCGCAAGAAGGTGCTGGACGATTACTTTGACCACGACGCGGAGCTGGACTCGGTCTTTGCCCGGGAGGGCAAGGCCGACAAGCTGGCCCTTGCGGCCCCGCCGATGGCCCGGTTCTCCTTTGTCCGCCAGACGGAGATGCGCGGCACCGGCCATGCTTTGCTGCAGGCTGCTCCCTTGCTGGGTGGCGAGCCCTGTGTGGTGGCTTACCCCGATGATCTGCATTTCGGCTGGGACGGAGGCCCTGCGGGTCAACCTGGCATACTGCCTCTTGCCGGCCAGCTTATGGCTGTATACCGGAAGACTGGTTGTTCAGTGCTGGCTACCTGCCATGAGCCCGGGGATGTGTCCCGCTACGGTGTGATAGATCCCGATCCCGATGGTACACATGTACGTGGTTTCGTGGAGAAACCGGCCACAGGTACCGAGCCGAGCCATGAGATTTCCATTGGACGTTATCTGTATACGCCGGAATTCTTCCAGATACTTGCCGAGGGCTGGGCCAGGCATGAGAAGGGCGAGTACTATCACATGTACGGCATAGACCGGCTCATCAAAATGGGCCAGATGGCGTGGAGTCCCGTGCAGGGCCAGCGGCTGGATACCGGAGAGCCCGCAGGGTATCTGGAGGCCATCCTGACCTACGCCAGGACCAGGCCGGAACTGAAGGCTGTGCTGGATAGGGCGGTAAAGGTCACACGGTAAAGCTCAGGACACTCCTGGTGCCCTTGAGGCTTTCGGTCGTGAAGGTGCCTCCCAGTTGTCCGCTCAGCATCCTGACCAGCATGAGGCCGAAACCTTTGGTGGTTTCTGGATTGAATCCCTCAGGAAGTCCGATGCCGTTGTCCTGTATGGTCAGCTGGACAGTGCCCCGGTTGTGGTGCTCCGCATCCTGGCTGGCCAGCTTGTTGTCCTGGTCAATCGTGAGTTCGATGCTGATGGTACCTTCGGTTCTGCCGACGAAGGCATATTTCATGATATTGGTCAGCAGCTCGTTGATGATGATGCCCAGGGGAAACAGGACCTTGGAGTCCAGTTCGAACTCGTCTATCTTTTTCTCCACCACAATGGATGTGCTGCTGGCCAATAGTGAAACAACCGCATCAGCCAGACCTTCTGCATACGGCCTGACTCGGACACTCTCCTGATCCTGGTGTATCAGCAGGTTTTCGTACAAAGCCCGTATGCTGCCGACCCGGCCCAGCGCATCCTTCAGTGCAGAAACAGCCTCGGGATTGCTCAAAGAATCCAGCTGCATGGCAAGCAGGGCTTCTATGGACGCTATGTTGTTCTTGATCCGGTGGTGGGCTTCCTTCAGCAACAGTTTGTTGTCCTCAAGTTGTTTCAGTATCGTTTTTTCATTCCGCACTTTATCGGTGATGTCCTCCAGGGTGGACACCATGCCCCTGAAATGGCCGCAGGCATCAAGCATGGGACTTGCGTTGATGGATAGGATTACACAATGACCATCCGGCCAGGTTATACCATGCCGTATGCCGTACACCGAAGACAGAGTAGTTCTGACAATATGGAACGGCATTTTCTCTTCCGGGAATGGCCTCCCGTCCAGGTCGGTGTGGTTCCACAGGGGAGTGTTGTAGTTCCTGGCGGTTATCTCGCTCTTTGTCAGTCCGAATATCTGCTCAGCCCTGGAATTGGCGTAGGTAATGCTCCCGTTCCCGTCAACAGTGGTGATGCCAACCGGGCTGGTTTCCATGATCATGGCGATGAGGGAGGCCTGCTCTTCCCGGGCCTTCTCGGCTTGTCTGATGCGGGTAATATCCGTTGATATTACCCCGAGGCTCACAATTTTACCTTTGGTGCCGATCGGGAACTTGCGGGTCAGGA
>JAVEXH010000428.1:0-3067 GCA_034004175.1 Spirochaetia bacterium | reverse complement strand
CTTGAACCATACAGACTGGCAGTCCGTATTGCAGCCAGAGCATTGCGCAGATTATGTGCACCCGGCAAGGCCAGTCTGATCTCGGTGCCACCATAACTGAGCAGCCAGCCATCAAGCCCCATATCCCGGGCACCACTGAAGCCTTCTACAGACCGCAGCCCATGCAGGAATCCGGCACCATTGAGGCCAGTCAGCAGAAAGTCCCTGAAGTCATCATCTTCTGGTACGACCAGGCGCTGGGAGCCAGTGAACTTTGCCGTGATCCTGCGCTTCTCATCAGCGATACTCTGGCGGGTTCCGCCCAGGACACCAATATGGGCAGTTCCGATGTTCGTTACCACTGCGCAGTCGGGCTCGTACAGATCAGCCAGAAGATCCATTTCTCCAGGCCGGTTTATCCCCATCTCGAACACCGCAGCCTCATGTTCCGGCCGTATCAGCAACAGGGAAGAAGGCAGGCCGATGTCGGAGTTCAGGTTGCCCGGGTTGCGGACTGTATTGCGCTTCACGCCAATGATGGCCGCAAGCATTTCCTTGACACTGGTCTTGCCGGATGATCCGGTTACACCGAAGCGCAGAAGCTTCGGGAAACGCTGGCGCCAGGCCTTTGCGGCCTGCTGAAGTGCCGTCAGCGGATCGGAAACAACGACAAGCGGACAGGAGAAATCTGAACTGGAACCAGATCCAGCCCACCAGGACGATGAGACAAGCAGGGCTGAGGCACCTGCTTTGGCAGCGGCTTGCACGAAATCATGGCCGTCTACCCGTTCGCCCTTCAGGGCAACGAACAGGGCTCCGGGACCCACATTGCGCGAATCAGTCTCGACGCGGCTCAGAACCACATCGCCACCGTTCACCAAGGTGCCTCCCGCAGCCGACGCAAACCATGCCGCGCCAAAGCCGCCAACCACTTCATCCATCCCGCTTCTCCACCTCCGGTACTACCCGGATCCGCAACGTCGTACTAGGGCTTACCATACGGTAGCCCGGGGCATCTCCCAGGGATGCATCAATTCGGAACCTGGCAGCTGCTACCGCGATGTTGGAAACAAGCCGCCGGTTTTCTTCTACCCAGTCGGCCTGCAAACCCTCAAGGCGCCGTATCTCCACCAGCAAAGCATGATGCCTGGCACTCTGTGCCACGGTAAGGAACAACATCAGAGGGACAGTCAGAAAAGCAAGAACCACCAGGATGCGCTTCATCGTTACGCCTTGAAGGAGCGGCGCGACGGACCAGAACAACCATGTGTCCAGGTTCCGTTAGGCCAAAGCCCGTGCTACCCGGAATTTAGCGCTCCGGGAGGCAGGGTTTGCAGCTACCTCGTCAGCCGATGCCTCGAAAGGCCTCTTGTTGACGATGAGCAGACCGCGCTTCGCTCCAATTAAGGGTATCGGCGCATCAGGGACATCCCTGTACTTGTCTCGCCTGGCCTTCACTGCCCTCTCCCTGAACATGTTCTTCACGATACGATCTTCCAGGGAATGAAAGCTGATGGCTCCAACCACCCCACCGGGGGCAAGGCATTCAATCGCATCATCCAGAGCCCGTTCTATCCTGCCAAGCTCATCGTTCACCGCGATGCGCAAGGCCTGGAAAACCCGGGTTGCAGGATGTATACGTCCGTACCGTGCCTTGGATGGAACCGCAGCCTTCACGATCTCGGCCAGTCGACCAGTGTTCTCTATGGAAGAAACAGCCCGCTCACGACCGATGGCCTGGGCTATCCGCCATGCAAAGGGCTCTTCTCCATAGCGCTCGAACACCGATGCCAGTTCGCGTATATCCAGTTCATTCACCAGTTCCGAGGCGGGCCTCCCAGTTCCCGTATCCAGTCTCATGTCCAGTTCCTGATCGGACTGCAGACTGAATCCCCTCCTCGCTTCACGGAAATGAAACATGGATACACCAAAGTCAAAAAGGATGATATCCGGCCTGTCCCTGCCGTATTCAGCCTCGCCATCCACCGGTCCCTCCACACCAGAGCGGAAAGCCTTGAAAAAGACATCAAAAAACGAGTTCACCAAGCGAACCCTGTCCCCGTACGGGACAAGCCGGGCCCGCGCAATCGCCTGCACCTCAGGATCCGCATCAACACCTATGAGCCGCAACTCAGGATACCGCTCCAGGAAGGCAACGGAATGCCCCGCAAGGCCAAGGGTGGCATCCACCATCAAGGGTGCCTTCACTGCGGGCACAAGTTCCCGCAGGGTATCCTCAAGCATCACCGATACATGACCACCATCCATAGCACCCGTCCCGTTCACAGGTTCTGGATATCCAGTGCCTCGGAAGCAGCTTCGAACTCCGCTTCCGTAGCCTCTATCCAGGTCTTGTACCCATCCACGTCCCAGATCTCAAGACGCTTTGTAATGCCAAGCACCACGCATTCCTTTGAAAGCCCCGCATACTCCCTGAGCGACTGGGGAATCGCGATGCGTCCAGCCTTGTCAATCTCCACTTCCTGGGCAGGCGCTATGATCCGCCTCTGGATTATGCGCGCCTGTTGATGGAAGAGACTGGTAGCGGCAAAGAGCTGCTCCGAAAGCGCATTCCACCGCTCGGGAGTGAACAGCCACAGACATTTGTCCACACCCTGGGTAACCACGAGGATACTTCCCGGCAGACCGGAGCGCAATTTTGCCGGAAGCGAAATGCGTCCCTTGTCGTCGAGGGTGTTCCTGAACTCGCCGGTTACCAAGTCCATGCCATTACTTCCCTTTTTCTCCCACTTTATCCCACATCTTCCCTCTATCTTACCCTAGTCACCCACAATGTCAACGAACGTATAATATGAAAACAACTAGACAGAATTATTTTCGCGGGAACTACTATAAATATGTATAGATACAAGTGGAGAGTTTTGAGGAATCAGCAGTTATTGTATTTCAGAGAAGGCTGTTTCATGCCGATAAGCGATTGCGATCCAACCCTTGAGCAGGTAGAATCCAGCCATGCACATGGAAACAAGCTGGCTGGTTTTTCCCGATGGAGACAGGCAGGAGACAGAACGTCACCTGCGCCTGGATGAACTGGTGGACATGAATGGCAACCCCTTGCCCATGCCCC
>JAVEXH010000025.1:0-14235 GCA_034004175.1 Spirochaetia bacterium | reverse complement strand
GGGCAACCTGATCTGCACAGCTCAGGTTGATACCGGGGCCCACCCGAACCTGGCCCTGCTGTCCGTACCCGAGGGCGACGACAAGCCTCTGAAGTACCCTGTGATGTTTGCTGCCGCCGACCTGGTGGTAATCACCAAGGCGGATTATCTGGACAGGGAACCTTTTGATACCGGTGCGGTAGCGGCACGTGTGGCGGCCATGAACCCGGGATCTGCCTTCTTTGTGGTCTCCGCCCGGACCGGGCTGGGTATGGATGATCTAGCCAACTACGTGCTTTCCACAATCCAACAGGTAGCAATCAGGACTTCCGCCAGACATTGATGGTCCTGGCAATGACCTTGCGCTCCCTGGGTGACAGGGCTTTGCCGAAGCGTATGGTTTTTGTGCCAAGCTCCAGGGCCAGCTCCATGTCAGCCCTGCCATTCTGCGTAACTGCCGAACGCTTCACCGAACAGTTGCCAAGGTCGCTCAGGGGCCAGTGACGAACCTTCTTCTTTGCAAATACCTCGGTTAACAACACGCCGCCCTCTCTTGTCATGATGAGGTCGATGCTGGTAAGGGCTGGCTGCAGAAGAGCCTTCACCAGGAATATGCCCACCGCCCAGAAGGGCAGGGAGAAGAGAGGAAAAAACAGCGGGGCACCCATGGCTATGGCCATGAAGGTCCAGAAGGCCACAAAACCAAGCCAGATCACCGCAAAGAAGCCCCCGGCCAGGAAGGAGGGGCTGAGAAAATTTGACCGTGGAATGGAAAGATGAAAGGTTTCATTGTCTGCCTCGAGTACTACCTTGCTGTCCGCTGGCAGAGCCAGCTGTCCGGCGTCATCACCCTCATGCCCGTTGTCATACTCTTCAGGTCCAGACCCTTCTTCCGACGCCTCCTCCATGCGCTCGGCGGCCAGGTCTGCAAGGCGGGCAAGAGCATTGTCCAGTCTGCTGCCACTGGACCAGCGGTCAGGGTCCTGCCCTTCAGCGGATTCCTTCCAGTTGCCCCAGGCTCCTTTCCCCCGCCAGGAATGCGGCCTCGCCCCTTCCCGCCCGGTCTGCGATTTTCCGGTCCTCGACGCGGAAGACGGTACAGACGAAGGCACAGGCCTGGAACCCCGCAGGACCTCCACAGCCAGGTCTATCGGCAGGTTTCTGAGTGACTCATCGGGCTGAAGGTAGTTGTCAAGAACAAAGGCCAGACGGGGAGATAGATCCACCAGGGCAGCAGGGTCCAGCCTGAGCCCCTTCATGGGTAGGTCCGAAGGATGGGTCAGGGTAAGGAGCTGGGCCACGGTCGCGGCGGTGGCATATAAGTCGGAGCGCACAGTGGCCCGGCCGGAAATCTGTTCAAGCGGTGCATAACCCGCGCTACCGAGCATGGTAGCCGTATCCCGGTAGGCCAGGCGGACAGCGTCCTGGACGCCTGAAAAATCCACCAGGGCGATGGATCCATCGGGCTTCAGGATGAGGTTCTTGGGATTTATGTCCCGGTGGATGATGGGAGGCCTGAGTGCCTGCAGGTAAGCCAGTATTGATAGTATCTCCGCGAACATCAGTTCTATCTCAGGCTCGGTCCAGCGGCGGCCTGCCTCAAGCTCTGCTGCAATACTCCGCCCCGGCACGCGCTCCATCACCAGGCAGAGCCGATGCTCCGATCCTTGTGAATCATCCCCGTCATGCCGGAAGGAATCGATGTACTTGGGCACTGCCGGATGGCGCATGGCCTTGAGGGCTGCTGTCTCCTTCTCGAAATGGTCGTAGCCCTTCCATTCCGGCATGTCTCCCAGGGACAGTATCTTCACCACCACCGGCAGGCCAGCCTGGGCAGTCACGCAGGCTTCGTTGGTTACCGCCGCCCAGGTTTCGGCGTATGGACTCTTGCCTATCCGTTCTTCCAGCACATAACACGACTGTAGTACATCGCCCTGCTGCATGGCTCATCCCTCCTGGATATTCGTTGCTACCAGTATAATGCAATGGAGAAAAAGCTCCCGGATTTACTGCCCTGATTTCCGGCCTGGTTTCTGCCCTGGAATCCGTCCCGGTGTCCACCACGGTCGCTGTCCCGGCTTTGGAACAGGAAGCCCGAGAAGTCCACGGATCCCGCGGCTGTATTTCGTGAAATTGCCCGGCCGGGAGGCAGCCAGCCGCTCCATCAGTTCCTCGGTGTTCCGGGGGGGCTCGCTGACCCGGTCAAGACGCTCCAGAACCACAGCCCCGAATCGACAGGCACCCACACAGACCCCGCAGCCTATGCAGCGGCTTTCAAGGACCTTTGCCAGCCTGGTGGCCTTTTTACCAGCTACTCCGACGGCCGTGCGGGAAAGAGCTGGCTTCCCGGTCAGCTCGATGGCTTCCATGGGACAGATCCTGGCGCAGGCACCGCAACCGGTGCAGGAGTCGCTGTCAACCCTGGCCCTGAAATTGGTAGCCACGAAATCGGCTGGCCGCTTCATCGCCTTTACCACCCCCACAAGCCCGCAGCAGTCCCCGCAGCAGGCGCAGAGGAACTGGGGTTCCTGCTCGTTGGATGGCCGCATTATCAGCCCTTCGCGCTGGTTGAGTTCGGCCATCTCCAGTGCTTCTTCGGTGCTCAAGGCCCTGCCCCAGCCCTCCCGCAACACCGTGTCTGCATAATCGCGGAAGACCATGCACAACTCCCGGCGGTCAGTGGCCTTGCAGGGCCTGCCTGCCATATCGGCACCACGGCGGCAGATGCAGTCCAGAACTGCTATTCGGCCGCCGGCATTGCGGATCAGGCGTCTGAACTCATCGTAATCCGCTATGCGGTGTTCAGGCCGTATGGCTGCGCCGATGGGTATGATGCGGCTCTGGGCCTCACCGGTGGTCAGAAGCTCCAGCCCGAAACCAGTCTTCAGATAATCCACCGCGTCGTCATACAAGGGTTTCGTCAGCCTGGCTATCTGCATCTCGAACATGCCAACCACGAAAGGCATCAGTGCCCAGCTGCCCTGAGTCTGCCGCCACAGCAGGCAGCCCTTGGACGCCATTTCCTTCAGCATCCCCTCGACAGCAGCGGCGTCCGCAGGCAATCCGCCGGCATCCAGAACAGCCAAGGCAGCCATGATCTCCGGCAGCGTGCGGAAATGCCAGTCCAGAGCCAGAGCCAGCCGGGCCTCCTCGGGAGAAAACAGCCGCCGCAGGAAACGTACGCCAGCCGCCGCTTTCGGAAAACCGATCGGCAACCCATCCAGATGTTTCCTGAGGCAATCGTAAGCCTCATCGATACAAGCCCCGTTGTTGTCCATGCCTGCGATAATGGCGATCGTGAGCCAGCGTGGTCAACCCGAATTTGCCTAAGCCCGGTGCCGGGATTATCTTGTACTTGAACAGTGTCTTAAACCTGAAAGGAGACCTAGTACATGATTTCACAGAAAGTAGCGGATCGCATCAATCTGCAGATCAACCGCGAGATGTTTTCAGCCTACCTGTACATGGCCATGTCGGCCAAGATGACCGAGGCTGGCTACGAGGGTGTCGGCAAGTGGCTCATGACCCAGTACCACGAGGAAATGTTCCACGCCATGAAGTTCTACAACTACCTCATCGACCAGGGTGCCTCTCCCAAGCTAGCCAAGATCGACCAGCCCGAAGTGAAGGCCAAGACCATCAAGGAAATCTTCGAGGCCACTCTTGAACACGAAAAGTTCGTTACTGCCTCCATCAAGGAACTCCTTGAGCTGGCTCTGGCCGAGAAGGACTATGCCACCGAGAACCTTGTGCGCTGGTACGTGGACGAGCAGGTAGAGGAAGAAAAGAACGCCACCGACATCCTCCAGACCATAGAAGTGATGGGCGACGGCAAGAATGGCTTGTTCATGCTCAGCGTGCAGCTCGGCAAGCGTGCCCCGAGCATCCCGCTTGACTTCACCAGCATGTCCGGCGAACACTGAGAACAAACCTGAATTGAAAGGCAGGCCGTTCCTTGGGGACGGCCTGTACTGTTTCACCAACAGTCCTGTTTTACACAAATTTCCGAGAAGTTTTCAGACAATCCACCTATACTGTTAGTACACCGTCTTCCAGGAGCTTCACATGTGCGATACCTTCCATCTTCCTTCAGGCGACCAGCAGTTTTTCGGCAAGAACTCCGACAGGAACCCCAGGGAAGTGCAGGTAGTCCGCCTCATCGCACGAAGAGATCCTTCCGACACCGCCGTTGTGGGTGGACGCAACCTCTGCACATCCGATGCCGGCTATGCCATGGTCCTGTCCTGCCCCACATGGATGGAAGGCGCCGAGATGGGTGTGAACGAAAAGGGTGTAGCGATTGGAAACGAGGCGGTGTTCAGCAAATTTCCTGCTGCCCCGGACGGCGTTCTGGGTATGGACTTCCTGAGGGCAGCACTGATGTCAGCAGGAAGCGCCGCCGAAGCGCGGGATGTCCTGATAGCCCTGACCGAAGGCCACGAACAGGGCGGCAACGGTGCGCTCAAAGGCACACTGGTCTACGACAACAGCTACATGATTTCCGGTTTCGATGGCGCCTACATACTGGAGACCGCGGGAAAGCGCTGGGCCTGGCGCGAACTGGACGGTCCTGCCGTCATTTCAAACTCCTACAGCATACAGGCCGACTACAAACGCCTTGACCCCGCCTCGCGAAAATCCATAGCACCGGTCAACGAGCGCATGGCCTGCCTTGACGAAGCCGACGCCGGCCGCCTGGCAGACAAGGAATCCTGGAAGGCCTATGTAGAGAAGGGCTTCAAACCAAAACTGATGGCCAGATTAAGCGCCGGGGACGCCAGGCGTGCCGCCATAGAACCAGCCCTTATGGCCGCCGCCGATACCGGAGGCAGACAGGCAGCCTTCTCAATACTACGCGCCCATGGCCTGTCAGATCCGATGACTCCCGGTAAAGGCCGCAATGTGTGCTGCCATGACCGTGACCTCTGGGGCAATGCCACCACCGCCTCGATGCTGATCGAACGCGGAACCGACCCAACCCGCTTTGTGGCCTGGTTCACCGGAACCTCGTATCCCTGCTCGAACCTGTTCAAACCGATTTTATTCGATGGTGGCTTCAAGCCCCTGTGGGACGGCTTCGATACCGATGGAGAAGCATACTGGACAAAACGCCGTGAAGCACTGCGCAAGGTGGCGGCCAATCCGGCGGCAGGTGACGCCCGGGCCGCGGACGTCTCGGCAGCCCAGAATTTTCTTGGTGCCATTGTGGACACCCTGACTCCGGGTGCCGACGATAAAGCCATTTCCGCTGCAAAAGCTGAAATCAGCCGGCTGGTTGCCGCCTGGGATGCGTAACAGGTAGCCCTCCAACCAGATCCACGATTTCAGAACCGGCTGTATCCGGAAAACCCGTACTGACGATGGCCCAGGTTTATGCGGGACACCGCAACCGGATAAAGGCGCCGCCGTCGTTGCGACGGATGACAGTTCCCCTGACCTGTGAGGCAACCGCGTCCATCAGGGCGGAACCGCTGCCGCCCGCGGATATTCCTGATGCCGCCTCAAGGCCATCCAGGATGCTGGTGTCAAATCCCCTGCCATTATCCTGTACTGTCGCAGCGATGACAGCGTCCTCCAGTCGTAGAGACAGGTGTATGTGCAAGGCTTCTGTCATGGGCGCAGGATCTGGCCTCCCATGCTGGATGGCATTGGAACAGGCTTCTACCAGGAAGATTCCGATCGGGATTGCCATGGAAGCATCCACCAGGAACTGATCGCCCTCACTGCTTATCTCCATCCCGCCCCCAGCCACGGATGCCCGCATAAGCTCCGCCAGGCCTGCAACAAATTCTGCAGCGTCTATGGTCGACATATCCGGAGAGGCATACAGAAGCTCATGAACCAAGGCCATGGACCGTACCTTGTCACGTACGTCTCCAATAAAGGTTTCCCCATCATCCTTCAAACCAAGAAGACTCACTATCACCTGCATGTTGTTCTTCACCCGGTGATGCACTTCCCGCAGCAGTACCTCTTTCTCACGCAGGGCATCGATGGCATCCTGCCTCTGCTTCGACTGCAAGGCGACCACCTTGGACAACTGGGCCCGGGAAAAGAAGAACAGCAACACACTGGTGGCAACTACGAAAAAAATTCCCTTGAAGGTCTGGAAGGTTGTAAGGTGGGAATAATCACCGGCAAAGAAGAAAAGCATCCTATCGGACAATACAATCCAGAGGCTTGCGGCAACAGCGTAAACGCCCGCAATATGGAGGGATGAATTGCGAATGCTGACCTTCATCAGAGCTCCTGTTGTTTCAAGATACTTCACTTTATAACAAGAATCCGGAACAATCCAGAATCACTGGTTCAAAGTGCAGCCATTGAACTCAGCAAAGGCTTTCAACTCCACAGCGAAGGCCATGTTGAAGCCATCCGGGCCCTCCGCAGGTTCTGCACCCCAGACAAAGCCAGCTCGATTTACCCGCAAGACAGCATTTTTCCTGTCCGCCTTGCAGTCCAGCAGGCCGACAGGCCGGCCCTGATAAAAGACAGGCAGGGCAAAATACCCGAATTTCCGCTTGGCTGCCGGGACATAACACTCCAGCGTGTACTCAAGGCCAAAGATACGGTTGGCACGCTTGCGGTCAATTATCAGGTTGTCAAAAGGTGACACTATGCGGACCTGACGGTCATCCCCGCAACCTGTACAGCCAGCCAGCAATCCGCTATCGCACCATGATTTTCCACTCTGGACAGTGCAAGGTTTCAGGAAATCGGCCTCGCAGGCCCGATCCAGGGCACCGGCTATGCCAGCGGTGCCATCCTTGCGTTGGTAGGCAATATCCCGCAGGGAGAAGACCCCCAAGGAAGACGCTGCCCGCCTCACATACCAGTCGCCCATCTCTTCTTCGGAAGGAAAGGTAGTATCAGTGCCAGATGGCAGAATCCGTTCAGTCAGGTCATACAGTTTCTGGAAGCCCGGACGGGCGGCCACCATCAGTTCCCCACACTGGAACAGGTACTCCAGGGCAGCCTTGGCCGGCTTCCAGTCCCACCAGGGTCCGCGGGCACCATCACTCTCGAAATCCTGGGAACGCAGCGGCCCCTCGGCGCGTATCCTGTCCCGGACCCAGTCTTCCATACGCCTGTCCGAAGCAAACCATTCGTGGCCATCAGTGGCAATGCGCCTCATCCTGGGCAGACAGTAGCGGTAATCGGATAGAGGCAGATAAGCGGCAGCGTGAGCCCAGTACTCGAAAATCCGCCTGGGCGCTTCCTCCAGGCCAGGCAGAACGGCAGGCCGGTACTCCCGGTCACGATTCCACAGGATGTGGTGATGGGCCCGCTCGACTACAGAAATCGTGTCTATCTGCACATAGCCAAGGCGGTCAAGGGCTGCCGCAGCGCGGCTGACCGGATCAGGCCGGCCATTACCCCCGAAAGAAGCCCTGAAGGCAATCGCTTGCGCCTCGGAGGCACTCAGAACCAGAGGCTCAGTCACCGGTACTTCAGACCTGTATCGCCGAGATGAAAGCCTGGGCATCAGAGTGGGAGAAAAACACCAGGTAGACCTTCACCGGCACCGAAGATGCACCGAGAAAACCGGCAATAGCAGACCAGGCTATCCTGGCTGCCTGATCCTTGGGATAGCCATACACGCCAGTTGATATGGCCGGGAAGGCCAGACTGGCCCAGTTTTCCCCAGCTGCAATGGTCAGGCTGGCCGTGTATGCCGACGCCAGAAGTTCCGCCTCGAAGGCTGTGC
This sequence comes from Spirochaetia bacterium, assembly GCA_034004175.1. Classification (GTDB taxonomy): domain Bacteria; phylum Spirochaetota; class Spirochaetia; order Treponematales; family UBA12059; genus MIBM01. The sequence continues at coordinate 6,548 of JAVEXH010000025.1, read as the reverse complement.
CACCCCGCCAAATGGGGCCGACAGCATGGATTATGCCCTTCAGGGGCAATTTACCCGGGCTGGTAAGAGCTGCTTTGCCCGTAGGCAGACCATCAGGCCAGTCGGAAATCCTGAGGGCCCTACAGGATTCCATCAGCTGCGTCCCTGCGGCACGGTGGATGGCTCCATCCACACCGCCACCACCTGCCAGGGAGGAATTGGCCGCATTCACGATGCCGTCACCCTGGAAGCGGGTGATGTCGCCAACAGCAACCACAAGGCGGCCATCGAGGTATTCCCCTATCGTCTCCATCCGGTGCCTCCCCGTAACAGGATCCTGGTTCCCTGTAGCCAAAGCCTAGATCTTCAGCACCAGATCTTCAAGACTTGCGCGTATACGCTCCCGCCGGGGTTCGCCCGCATGGCCAAAGGTGACAAGCAGCCCGACCTGCCAGTCAGCGGCATCGAAACCAGGCGCGGCCCGGGTCACGATGTCCAGCACCTCGGCTTCCTTGTAGCCCTCTATGGCGCAGGAATCCACCCCGACGGCGGCTGCAGCGTTCATCATGTTGGCACAGGCCAGGTAGGCCTGGGATCTGGCCCAGTGGCTGGTCAGCTTTTCTTCAGTCAGCCACTGGTAATATCCCTTGTAATCGTCGTTGAAGACCGGCCAGCCCCCGGGAAATCGCTCTGCCCGGGCCCTGACAAAATCAGAATCCGGGGCGTAGAACCGGGCCTGCCTCACCAGGATTATCACGACCAACGGAGCCGTCCGCACCCCATCCTGGGCCAGGCAGGCTCCGTATAATTGAAGCCGTGGGGTCTGACCCCTGACTGAAACGAATCTCCAGTGCTCCAGCCCGAAGGAGGTGGGAGCCAGGCGCCCTGCCTCCAGAATCACCGCCTCATCTTCCGGGCTCACATCCCGGGACTCGTCGTACAGCTTGCAGGCCCAGCGCGCCTCAACAGCGTCCATGAACTCCATCCTCAGCTCCTGCCCTTGTCAAAGGCCTTGCCTGCAGCGCGGGGAGCCCAGTCGCGGCCCGAGAAGGCCACCAGAGTCACCAGAGTGATCAGGTAGGGCAGCACGCTGAAGAACTCCGAAGGCAGCACCCTCAAAGCTTCGATATTGACCATGTAGATGGCCAGAGCCACCGCCCCGCCGAACAGTATGGATGAACCCACAATGCCGGCCGGCTTCCAGCGCCCGAAGGACACCGCCGCCAGGGCAATGAAGCCCGCACCGTTTATGGTGTTCTGGGTGTACTGAATCGTCTGGGTAAGCACCAGGCAGGCTCCGGCAATGCCCGCCAGGAAGCCGGAGGCCATAACCGCGTAGTAGCGCAGTCGCACTACATCCACACCCGCGCTGGCAGCCGCCTGGGGGTGCTCCCCGCAGGCGCGCAGCCTGAGCCCGATGGGCCTGCGGTACAGCACATACCAGACCAGCAGAACCACCACCAGGGCCACAATGGCCGTAGGATAAATTCCGCCCACGCCTGGCATCATGCCCATCCGGAACGGCTGAGTTCGCTCCATCCGGAAGATTATCTGGCACAGGAAGACCGGCACCCCAAGGGACAGCAGGTTTATGCCTGTCCCGGATATCACCTGGTCTGCCCCGAAACTTACCGATGCCACCGCATGTATCAGGGAAACCGCCATGCTGACCACCGCAGCCAGGCCTATCGCCACCCATACCGAGGCCCCGCCGAGCGAGCCCTCCATGAAGTAGTGGGTTGTGGCCGCTGTAAAGGCTCCTATGCCCATCAGTCCCTCGAGGGCTATGTTCACCACACCAGCCCGCTCGGACACGAGTCCTCCGGCGGCTGCTATCAGAATGGGGGCTGCCATCATCAGCACCGAAGGCAGCATCAACAAAAGGTCACGCATCGCCGCCCTCCTTGGCTCCATTCACCCGCCCACCCGTTCCATCTGTCAAGGCCGCAGCTACCAGGGCGCTCTTCTTCCGCCAGGCCAGCACCAGCCGCACCCCCGCACGAAGTGATACAAAGACCACCACCAGGCCGGAGATGATAAGGGTAATTTCCTTGGGAATGCCCCGGGACTGCATCAGCGGCTGGGCACTGGCCAGCAAGCCGAACAGCAAGCCGGACAGCGCTATTCCAGGCCCCGTGGAGTTGCCCACCAGAGCCACCGCAATGCCCGAGAACCCGTAGTTGTCAAAACCAGCCAGCACCCTGCCGAAGTTGAAGGACCCCAGGGCCACCACCGCTCCGGCCATGCCCGCGAAGGCCCCGGCCACCGCCATCGACGTAACCGCACTGCGCCCGGCATTGATGCCAGAAGCCAGGGCGGCATCCTTGTTCAGGCCTGTCGCCCGGAGGGCAAAGCCAAGGCGGGTACGCTCCATGATGTACCAGAAGACCACCACCGACGCGATGGCAATGAAGAAGCCCGCGTTCATGGTGGACCCGTTGGTCAATTTTGACAGGAACCCGATGTCCAACTGGGCACTCTGAGGCAGATTGGGAGTCCGGTAGGTATTGGCTCCCGGAATCAGCATCGTCGCCCAACGGGACAGGAAAAAAGCCACATAGTTGAGCATGATGGTGGCCACCACCTCGGAGGCATTGAACCGGGCCTTCAGCCAGCCCACGATCCCACCCCAGGCGGCCCCGCCCACCGCAGCCAGCAATACCGCCACACCCACATGCAGACCCAGTATCTGCGGAAAGAACAGAGCCACGAACTGGGCTATGGTCAGGCCTATCATGTACTGGCCCTCGGCCCCGATATTGAACAGACCGGCCCGGGCCGCAAAACCCATGGACAGGCCGCAGAGGATCAGCGGTGTGGAGATGGCCAGCCACTCACCCACATACCGTATGTTCCAGACATAGCGGGTGGCATCCCAGCCCGTCATGGACTGCAGCAGGGCGGCAAACATGTTCAGCGGATTGCGGCCAACCGCCAGTACGATCAGGGTGCCGCACAGGAAGCCCAGGATCACCACGAACACACTCATCCAGGCATCGGAGGCCAGCAAGGCATCCAGATCCGGCTTCTTCAGCAAGCGCCCCGGATTAGACTTCTGCCGCATGGGAGCCCCCCTTGTAGTCCTCGGGCTTCACACCCGCCATCATGGCGCCCACCAGGCGCTCGTCCGCATCGGCGGCATCCAGGATGCCCACAATGCTGCCAGCCGAGATGGCCGCAATCCGGTCGCACAGGGACAGCACCTCATCCAGCTCGTAGGAGACCAGCAGCACCGCCCTGCCCTTGTCCCGCTCGGCCACAATGCGGCTGTGAATGTACTCAATGGCACCCACATCCAGGCCACGGGTAGGCTGGGCCACCACCAGCAAGTCCGGCTCAAGGTCTATCTCCCGGGCCAGAATCGCCTTCTGCTGGTTGCCCCCGGACATGTCCTCGGCCTTGGTGGCCGGACCCTTGCCGGCCCGCACATCAAACTCTTTTATAAGACGGCCTGCGTTTGCTTCCATGACTGCAAAATCCAGGGCACCACCAGGGCTTGAAAACGGCGACCGGTAGAAACGCTTCAGGGCAAGATTCTCATCCAGACGGAAACCAAGCACCAGGCCGTGCTTCTGGCGGTCCTCCGGCACGTGTCCCAGCCCCAGCTCCGTGCGAGCCCGTACACTGGCGGCCGTTATGTCCCGCTCCCCGAGCAGTATCTTCCCTGACGCTGGCTTCAGGAGCCCCGCAACAGCCCGGAGCAGTTCCGACTGGCCGTTGCCGTCCACCCCCGCAATGCCCACGATCTCGCCGGCCCGCACCTGCAGGGACAGGTCGCGCACCGCGTCGTGCCCATGCAGACCCTTTACCGTAAGCCCCTGGATATCCAGCACCACCGTGCCCGGTCTGGCAGGCTTCTTGTCCACGGTAAACTTCACCGCCCGGCCGACCATCATCTCGGCCAGCACTTCCTCGCTGGTATCAGCCACTTCCACGGTGCCTATGGTCCGGCCCCTGCGCAGCACCGTGCAGCGCTCGGCCACCGCCTTTATCTCCTTGAGTTTGTGGGTAATGATGATCACCGTCTTGCCCTCGGCCTTCAGCCGACCGATCACCGCAATCAACTCGTCCACTTCCTGGGGGGTAAGCACCGCAGTCGGCTCGTCAAGGATCATGATCTCCGCGTCGCGGTACAGCACCTTGAGTATCTCCACCCGCTGCTGGGCCCCAACCGACAGATCCTCGATCAGGGATTTCGGGTTCACCGACAAGCCGTAGCGCTCCGACAGCTCGCCCACCCGGGCTTCAGCGCTGCGCAGGTCCACATTGCCCCAGCGGTCCCGTGGCTCCAGCCCCAGCACGATATTCTCCGCTGCGCTGTAGTTGTGCACCAGCTTGAAATGCTGATGAACCATGCCGATGCCCAGAGCGGACGCCTCGTTGGGATCCCCGATCTCCACCGCCTTGCCACGGACCCGGATGGTCCCCGAATCCGGCGCGTACAGGCCAAACAGCACCGACATCAAGGTGCTCTTGCCCGCCCCGTTCTCCCCCAGGATAGCATGTACCTCGCCCTCGCGCACCCGCAGGCTCACGTGGTCGTTGGCCAGCACACCCGGAAAGGTCTTGGTAATGTCGATCATCTCGACGGCAAACTGTTCCATAAGTGGCAGGGATTATAGCATGGGTTGCAGCGAGGGCCAGTCCCCGATTACGGGGCGTTTGCAGGGACAGTCCCTCATTCCGTCCTCACTGGGCGCCTGCCGGCCCAGAAGGGCCGGCACCGCGCTCTCCGCTGCAATCCTGGCCCCGCCGTGCTGGACAGGAGTCCGGTCCCGCCCGCGGGCCCTACCCCGGGCCTGCGGCCCGGCATCACCGGTGCGGGGCCAGGGATTTACGCCGCTGAAGCGAAAGATCGCTGGCGCGGTAGGAGGGCGGGGGGCATTGATTCCCCACCAACAATTTCTGTTTGTATTACGGAAGGATCGGGTCTACACGGGGATTCTTTCATTACCAAGAGTTTGATCATATTTGAAAGGAAGTTGGTACAATCATCCAGGAAGGAACGATGCGACATGCCTCATTTATGACTGGCAATCACCGCAGCCAGATGCCTGAGCGCAGAATTGACCGATGCATGATCCGGAAAGAACTGGGCAAAATCAGGATCGATGACAATCAGATTGCTCCCCTCAGCGAGGCGCTGTACATATTTCCCCCGGACACCGTTAGAGAAATCATATTCTTCGAGCATATCGTCATCTTCCTCAATGGCCGGCATACAAGCGCACCTCCCTGGTACTCGCCCTACGGCCTTCGGGCGCTGATGATCCTGATCCTGTCCCCACGGTCGGTATGGACAATTACCAGAAGGGTCATCAGCGTAGTGCATAAACCCATGGTATTCAACAAGAAATCATATCACTCCTGGCTGGTAGAGCGGGAGGTCCAGCTAGAAATGCAGATCGTTGCCTATGCCGGCCTTGCCAAGCAGATGCTCCACAACTGAACCCAGCTCTACCATCAGAGTTGCCAGTCTGGATGAAACTCGCGCTACTAAAACCAGACCCCAAGCGCAAGCACCATTGATCCTCGCAGCGTCTTGATTATCAGGAGGAACCCATGATCATAGAAATCGATCCAAGGATAGATGTTGTATTCCACAACCTCTTCGGCAGCCCCGAGCACATCAAACGTCCTGGGCACCATCGACCTTCTCAGCGAAAAATTCCCCCATTACAAAGTATTGACAATACCAATTACAATTGGTATTTTTCATTATGCCCTTAAGTGGGGATGAAATGCTCCGGCTTTTCAAAAAAGCCGGCTGGGAAGTTCTTTCCCAAAGAGGATCCCACGTAAAAGTCGGAAAAGACACAATGCGGGAAATCATCCCCATGCACAGGGAACTCAAGAGAGGACTTGAACGTGCTCTGCTGAAGAGACTGAAAGAAGGAGGCCCGGCATGAGGTACCATTTCAAGGTACATGAAGAAAGGGATGGACTCTGGGCCGAATGCACTGAATTGCCTGGCTGCAGAACCCAGGCAGAAACCCGTGATGAACTGCCAGCAGCCTGTGAAGAGTCCCTGAACCTGTATCTGGAAGAACCCCAGGACTCGAAAGTCGTATTTCCTCTTCCAGATGAAGTGCTGGACGCAGATCCCTCTTTCCTGGGAATCGAAGTTGAACCGGAACTGGCCCTTGCAGTCTTGTTGAGATTTTACCGCCACAGTTCTCGCCTGACCCAGAAGCAGATTGCGGAGATGCTGGGCATGAAGAACATCTACAGCTATCAAAGGCTGGAGAAACGGTCAAATCCAACACTTTCGCTCATCAAGAAGATACATCAGATTTTCCCGGCAATAAATCTGGGAAGGATTATCGGATAGCAGCGAGGCACAGCCCCGAACCGAGCTTCACCTTGCCCCCCGGGTTGATTAGTCCTAATATTCAATGCATGCGGAAGGCTAAACCCATGGATAAACCCAAAGAACCATCTGCACTCAAGCAGGGGGAGCGTTTTACCCTGGACCAGTGGCGGTCCTGGCCGGAGAACGAGCGCTGGGAACTGATCGACGGGATAGCCTATGCCATGAGTCCCGCACCGCGTATTCCACACCAGAACCA
>JAVEXH010000427.1:0-3078 GCA_034004175.1 Spirochaetia bacterium | reverse complement strand
TTGTTCTTCGGGTTGTCTTCCGTGCTTGTTGGCACCTTTGTGCTCAGCCTTACCGAGGAAGCCTCTTTCCTTGCACTTCTGTTCGAAGCTGTCTCAGCTTTCGGAACGGTGGGGCTGTCTACCGGTGTCACGCCTGGTTTGTCGTCCATAGGCAAGGGCCTGATCATTGTGCTTATGTTCATCGGCAGGCTGGGTCCTTTGACCATACTCACCGCTGCAAGCAAGAAGAATCCCCAGGGGCAGATAGAGTATCCCCAGGGTGATCTGGCAATAGGCTGACAAGGAGTTTGCATGCCACAGAATCGTAGTATCGCCGTAATCGGTCTTGGTGCATTCGGGGCCAGCATATGCGAGGCGCTGGTTGAAAAGGGTACAAATGTGGTGGCAATGGACCGTGATCCGGCAATCGTGGAAAGAATGAAGGACAAGGTATCCGCAGCTGTCCTCGTGGACACCACCAACGAGGATTCCCTGTTGAAGGCACCGCTTGAAGATATCGATGTAGCCATAGTGGCTATTGGTGACAATCTGGAAGCCAGCATACTGACTACCATGCTCCTGAAACAGCGTGGCGTACCCTATGTTGTAGCAAGGTCCATCTCTCCTCTTCATGACGCTGTTTTAAGGAGGGTCGGAGCCAATGAGGTAATCAACGTGGAGGTGGAGACTGGCACCAGGATAGCCCGTCGTCTTGTGGCTCCTGATATCCTTGATTCCGTGCCTCTCAGCACCGATGTCTCCCTGACGGAACAGCTTACGCCCAAGTTTTTTGTGGGTGAGACGGCAGAGAGTCTGGAACTGGAAGTAAAAATGAAACTCCGCCTGGTAGCGATACTCCGCTTGTCCATAGACCTGGATGACTCTGGTAATAGTGTACGTCGAGAGACACTGCTATTCCCCGAAAAAGCCGGCAAATTCCAGGATGGCGACAGGTTGTTCCTTCTGGGGCGCAATGTCGATCTGGCCGGTTTCCAGAATCTGTAAGGAGATCCCTGTGATACTTGTCCGTTACGGCCTGCTGGCTTTGATCATGGTTCTTGGCTTCTGCGGAACCCTTGGCTCGGCTGTATGGGCTTATACCCTGGCCTTGTCGGAAGGCCTGAAGGGTGATGCCGAGCGTGTGCTTTTTTACGGGTTTCTTATCGGCACTTCTGAACTGGCAGCAAGTGCCCTGCTTTTTGTCAACGCAAAACGGAAAAGCCGGGAATTTGAGAATATGACAGACCTGGTCCGCCATGGCGGCTCGATTTCTGATGAACGACTGGGTAGTTTCGGCTCTTTTGGCATGCAGGTGAAGTCCATGATCAGGGAACTGTCTGATTCATCGGAACGGAAAAGCATACGGATAGCCTCCCTTACCGGTCTGGTACGGGCAGTGGTGGAACTGACAGACAGATCCATATTGATCATCAGCCTAGATGGCAGGATAGTAGCCGCCTCTGAAGCCATTGTCGCTTTACCCGCCTTTGAAGACATGCGTATCGGTGTTTCTTCCATAAACAAGTTTCTGCCTGAGGTTGAAATCCAGTCGGTTCTTGAAGAAGCCGACCGGAGTCATGGCATTGTGGAGCGTCAGGAGCATATGAGTTTCATACCGGTATACTCGATAAATGGCGAGATCACGCATTTTCTGGTCGAGTTGGGCAAGAAGGGGGCACTTGAAGCCATAGCCGGTATGCTGCAGGCCAAGCGCCTGTCCAACGACAAAAAACTTGCCGTAGCCCTCCCCCCTCGTTCCGGTTCGGAAATGGGACGTAGATTCCGCTCCTTCTTTTCAGGGGCAAGACGGAAACCAGGCCCACCGGATTAAGGCTTGTGTGAAGGGCTGACCAGCTTTGTTGTTTTTCTGATCGTTCAGATATTGAAACGATCTGATTGACGACGGATATTCATTTGCGTATTCTAGGCAGGCAATTCCGGGGTGTATTCAACAGGGAGGAAACGGCGATGGGCGAGAAAGTGGTTCTGGCGTACTCAGGTGGACTGGATACTTCGGTTATCCTGAAGTGGCTGCTGAACAAGGGCTATGAAGTGATCTGTTTCATGGCCAATGTAGGTCAGCAGGAAGATTTTGAAGCAGCACGGGCCAAGGCCATGAAGATAGGTGCATCCAAGGTTTTCCTGGTAGATCTGTGTGAAGAGTTTGTACATGATTATATTTTCCAGGCACTCAAGGCCAATGCAGTATATGAAGGGCGTTATCTACTGGGAACCTCTCTGGCTAGACCGCTGATCGCAAAATACCAAGCCAGGATAGCAGAGCAGGAAGGTGCGGCGTATGTAGCCCATGGCGCTACAGGCAAGGGCAATGACCAGGTGCGATTCGAGTTGACCTATGCCGCGGTTGCCCCGAAGCTCAAGATCATATCTCCCTGGAAGGATCCCGAGTTCCTGAGCCAGTTCAGGGGGCGGACAGACATGCTCAATTATGCTGCGGCGAATGGAATCCCCGTGAGCGCAACCATAAAGAAGCCATACAGTGAGGACGAAAACCTCATGCACATAAGCCATGAGGCGGGCATACTTGAAGATCCCAGACGCATCGCCGAAGAGGATATTTATTCCCGGAGCTTGTCACCCAAAAATACACCCGATATTGAGACTTTGATAGAGATCGAGTTCAAGGATGGGCTACCCGTAGAGGTGAAGGATCTCGGGACGGGGAAGACGGTAACTGGCGCTCTGCAGATGTTCCTGTACCTGAACGAACTGGGTAGGCAGAACGGTATCGGACGCATCGATATGGTTGAAAACCGTTTTGTCGGAATCAAGTCACGCGGTATCTATGAGAGTCCCGGAGCCACCATCCTGTGGACGGCCCATCGGGATATCGAAGGCATTGCCATGGACAGGGAGGTAATGCACCTCAAGCAGATGCTTGAGCCGAAGTTTTCTGAATTTGTGTACAACGGATTCTGGTTTGCCCCGGAGATGGACTTCCTCATGGCCGCCTTCAACCAGTCCCAGGAAGCCATAGACGGCAAGGTTACCATGTCGCTGTACAAGGGAAACGCGATGGCTGTGGCCAGGGAGTCGCCGACTTCATTGTATGACCAGGACCTGGGTAGCATGGAGATC
>JAVEXH010000024.1:0-14285 GCA_034004175.1 Spirochaetia bacterium | reverse complement strand
AAAAGCATCTGCGGTCAAAGGCAAGGCAGACGCATCCGCGAGGGCAGGCGAGGCAGCAGTAACCAAACCGGAAGGATCAGCAGTAAAACCAGAAGCAACCCCGAAACCTGTGCCCTATGCTGACCTACCCGTCGAAGACAGGTTTGCAAAGTTGATTGATCTCAGGGTTGCCAGGATCATCAAGATCGAAAGGCACCCAAAAGCTGACAAGCTGTATATAGAAACCCTTGATGATGGCAGTGGACAAGAGAGGGTGATTGTTTCCGGTTTAGTTCCATTCTACAAAGAAGAGGAATTGCTGGGCAAACATATCGTACTGGTGAACAACCTGAAACCCGCCAAGCTCCGCGGTGTAGAATCCAGGGGCATGCTGCTTGCTGCGTCTGTAGATGGGGCAGATGGTAAGGAAATAGTCGAAGTGATCGATGCAGCCTGGGCAAGCCCGGGCACACGCTTGGTGCTGACAGGCCAGGATCCCGAAATCCCTGCCGAGGAACAGATCGATGTCGATGCCTTTTTCTCGGTTCCTATCCGTGCTGTGGGAGGGTCAGTGCAGATAGGTTCGAAAGCATTGGAAGCAGGTTCCCGGGCCTGTGTGACTGTGAAGGTTCTGGATGGCAACGTCGGCTGATATTGCATCGTCATGTATGAATTAAGATTCACTAAGGGCGTCTTGTTAGCCGACGGGTGCCTTTATGTGTATAATAAGATACATCGCAAGAAATTTAATGGGGTTTATCGGTGATTTTGTCACTCATCCAGGATGAAAGCACCACATTGCCAGTGAAAGATTTCCTGCAAAGCCGTTTCTGGGCTGGGTTCAAATGCGCTTTCGGGTGGTCCAGTCTTCGTTTCCGGGTGGAGTCGGATGACACTGCCACTTATGAACTATCCGTGCTTGTCCGTAAGTTGGCTGGTCCATTTGTATTCGCCTATGTACCTCATGGACCGGAGGCGGAATACAGGATTGGTCCATCCCAGGATCACCTGCAGCGATTGGCAACGTCTTTGAAAGCATGGCTTCCCCGTTCCTGCATGTTCATACGTTTTGATCCAGGCTGGTATTGCATCGGCGGTGAAACCGGAACTCCAGCTCGACCCGAATTTGCCTTGCCATTGAAAAAAGCCTCGGATGTCCAGCCTCCCGATACTGTCGTGCTTGACCTGTCCTGTACCGAGGAAGAACTGTTGGCCAGGATGAAGCCTAAATGGCGGTACAACATAAGGCTTGCAGAGAAGAAAAACGTCTCCATCACAGAAGAATCATCATCGGCTTTGGACGTTTTCTATACGCTCTATGAACAGACTGCTGCCAGGGATCGCATTTCTGTTCATCCGAAGAGCTATTATGAAAAATTGTTCGAGCATGCCTCCCGGTACCACACCGGTACTGTCCAAGCAACCCGTGTTCCTGCCATTTTTTCAGAAGGCAGACCATCAGATGTGAAGGAAGAACCCCATCCTGATTTACGCCTCTGGGTAGCCCGCCATGACAGCCAGGCTCTGGCGTGCATTGTCACTCTTTTTTATGGAACCACTGCTACGTATCTGTATGGAGCTTCGTCGGATGAAAAACGGAATTTGATGCCTGCGTATGCCCTGCAGTGGGCTGCAATCAAGGCTGCCAGAAACGCAGGCTGCCGGGAATATGATATGTATGGCATTCCACCTACCAATGATGAGCAGCATCCTATGGCCGGATTGTATCGCTTCAAGACCGGCTTTGGCGGTGAATTGCGGCATTATCCCGGTGCCTGGGATTATGTATTCAGACCACTGCTGTATTCGGCCTTCCACATCGTCGAACTTGCCAGGCTATTCTGGCACAAGAAAATCATGAAAACCCGGCGCCAGGCGCATGCAAAACCGGTAACTTGATTCATGCATAAAAAAAGGCGATGACTGTGCTGCCATCGCCTGATATCAAACTAACGACCTTGTGCCTGAATCTTCCGGCTACCGCAACCAGGTGGAATCTTCCCGTGCCACGCTGCCAGTGTTGCTGGTTTGCCTCGATACTTATCAGGCCTCCATGGCCAGGCTCAGGGTCTCCCAGAATTCATGGGGATACGGTCCTTCGTCGGGTTCGGGCTCCGGGGGCAGTGATGCCAGATATCCGGAATATGCTGCTTCCCTCACACCTCTCAGGAACTTGTCTGCCACACTCGGGAACAGTTCCAGCAGGAGTTCTTCCTTTTCATCAACGGCCAGTCGGACGCCGCCGAATTCCGGAATCTCCGGATTTGACTGCTTCTTGTATTTGCTTGTGTCGTAGGGTGTTTCGTCCCTCACGCCGGCTATCTTCTGCCTGAAATCAGGATCGATCGCAAAGGGGGTCCTGCCGTACGAGCCTTTTACAAGTTCGATGAAATTCTTGGATACATTGGAGTAGAACGGCTTGCCCTGGGTTTTGTCCACAATGCAGTTTACTGCCTGGACACCGACTATCTGGCTGGTTGGTGTCACAAGGGGTGGTACACCGGCATCCAGCCTGACCTGGGGAACTATCTGAAGTACTTCATCCAGATGATGCTCAAGTTTCATTTCTTTGAGCTGGGACATCATGTTTGTGTACATGCCGCCTGGAATCTGGGCCCTTTGTACAATTTTATCAGGCTCAGGATAGTTGAAGTAGGCTTCGATCAGCTGGCACAGGCGCAAAGTTTCGTCTGCTTTTCCGGCCACGGCGGCTTCGGCTGCTCCGTCGAGCAAGGATGCCAGTTGTGTGGAAGGGGTATAGTCCGACAAGTCGACTTCAGGCGGCATGCGCTTGTACTGGTCGAACTTGGCCAGGTCGCCGCGTATGTCCTTCAGTTCCCGGTTGATCTTGCCTACAGCTGCCCTGTCCACGCCGGTGTCAATGCCAAGTCGGTCTGCAAGAAGCTGGATGATTTCGTAGGCTGGAGCCGCAGGGCCACCGGAGAAATTCATGATGACTGTATCAATGATATCCACACCATTGACCATGGCCATGAGCAGGCTGGCAGTGCCATAACCAGGAGTGCAATGGGTATGCAGATCAATGGGAACGCTAACTTCGTTCTTGAGAGCTTTTATAAGCACCGCACTGGTCGCCGGCTCCACAAGACCAGCCATGTCTTTTATGGTTATCATGTCTGCACCGGCAGCAGCCAGTTCCTTGGCCTTGCGTACAAAATACGGTACCCCGAAAAGTTCCCCAGGAAGTTTCCTGCCTTTCAGGAAGCCACTGACCCGCTCTCTGAAGGTGAATTTAGGGTCAACTGTGTAGCATACAGCACAGTCAGCCATGCCACCGTTTTCCTTTACGAAGCGGATGGTACTGGTCATGTTGTCGATATCATTCAGGGCATCAAAGACCCGCATGATGTCGATTCCTGATTTAACCGAATTACGGCAGAAACCTTCAATGACAGAGTCCGGATAGGGGTTGTAGCCAAAAAGGTTTCGTCCCCTGGACAGGGCTGTCAATTTGGAGACTCCAGCGACACCGTCGCGAATGCTTTCCAGGCGAGCCCAGGGGCTCTCGTTCAAAAAACGCATGACAGAATCGGGTACCGCACCGCCCCAGACTTCCATTGCATAAAATTTTGCTTCCCTGTAATAGGGCAGGACTCTATCCACCTGGGCTTGATTCATCCTGGTGGCGAACTGGGATTGTTGGCCATCACGCAACGTGAGGTCTCGTATCGACAGTCGCTTGTTCATGTACATTCCTCCTCACCCATGGTTCAGGGACTAGCCTGAACCTGTAGGCATAAATAAAGTATACAATAAAAGTGAAGTTCATGAAAGATGCAGCAAATGAAACAAATCTATTTTATATTTCAAATATTGACAATGAAATTTCATTATTTGCCACTATAATGCTAAATAGCACTTTGACATGCCCGGCTTCATAGGGTATGCTGAATATCAAGATCCGTAATTTCACCATGTCGGTCTCACCTTGTGATTTGTGGAACAGGTCATGGGTTGATCCGAAGCAGTAAATTGTGGACAAAACCAAGAGTGTAGGGCTATGAGCGAACAGAAGAAATCCTACGAGCACATTATCCGGGAACGCTGGTGCAAAGGCTGCAATATTTGTGTCGCCTTCTGCCCCAAGCAAGTCCTCGCGCTCCGGAATGGCAAGGTTTACGCGGCACACCCTGATCTGTGTATTGGATGTCGCCTCTGTGAAATTCGCTGTCCGGACTTCGCCATCGAAATTCAGGAGAAGGGTGTGCAAAAGCCGGAAAGCCAGGATGCTTCCGACATGGATCACACGATGCCACCGGAGGCCAGGCATGCCTAGTGTAAAATTGATGCAAGGAAACGAGGCCTGTACTCTCGGTGCCTTGACCGCAGGGCTTGATTTTTTTGCCGGATATCCAATAACACCTTCAACGGAAATAGCAGAGTTGTGTGCTGAAGAATTGCCGAAAGTAGGCGGTAAATTCATTCAGATGGAAGATGAGATAGCTTCCATGGCTGCCATAATCGGTGCATCCCTCACTGGTCGCAAGGCAATGACTGCAACCAGTGGCCCCGGTTTTTCTCTTATGCAGGAGAATATTGGCTATGCCTCGCTTGCTGAAATTCCGGTTGTAATCATAAATGTCCAGCGGGTTGGCCCATCTACCGGCATGCCGACATCCCCATCACAGGGAGAGGTGATGCAGGCTCGCTGGGGAACCCACGGCGACCACCCTGTGGTCGTGCTCGCACCAGGTAATGTCAAGGAATGCTTCGATTTAACGGTAAAAGCCTTCAATATTGCTGAAGATTATCGGGTTCCGGTTGTGGTGCTTACTGATGAGATAATCGGACACATGCGCGAAAAGGTAGTGCTGCCTGACTTTGACACTGTCAAGGTTACCAGGCGAAAGGCTCCTGCAAGTCCCGGTGGTTACAAGCCCTATGAGGCTGACCCTGATGGGGGAGTCCCCTTGATGGCTGCCTTTGGACAGGGGTATCGCTACCATGACACTGGTCTTTTCCACGATGAGACTGGCTTTCCCTCCAATAGAGGTGATGTTGCAGATGTCCTGATACGCCGGCTCATGGGTAAGGTGGAGTAAGCCGAACCAGCTATACGTGATTATGCTACTGAATCAATCGATGATTGCGAGATCCTGGTGGTTGCCTTCGGTTCATCAGCCATGTCCTCCCTTTCTGCGGTTCGCCAGGCCAGGTCAAAGGGTATAAAAGCTGGCTTGTTCCGGCCGAAAACCATCTGGCCTTTCCCGGAAAAACCACTGCGTGAACTGTCAACACAGGTCAAACGGGTCATTGTTCCGGAAATGAACCTGGGCCAGCTTGTACTGGAGATAGAGCGGATCATAGGGTGTCGCGCTCCGGTTGAACGGCTCTCCAAGGTCAACGGTGAATTGTTCAAGCCTGAAGAGATCCTTTCTGTCATCATGGGAGGCGCGAAATGAGCGACAGCCTCAAATATTTCCGGGAAAACAGACTTCCGCATATCTGGTGTCCTGGCTGCGGTCATGGCACAGTAACCGGTGCTATTGTGCGGGCTATTGCCAAGCTCAAACTGGATAAAAACAAGATAGTAGTGGTTTCAGGCATAGGCTGTTCCAGCCGTGCGCCAGGCTACCTTGATTTTGACACCCTCCATACGACCCATGGGCGTGCGCTTGCTTTTGCCACGGGCATAAAGCTGTCCCGGCCAGAACTGAAGGTCATTGTGATGACTGGTGACGGAGATGCCACCGCCATTGGTGGAAACCATTTCATACATGCAGCCCGTCGAAACATAGATATCACAACCATACTGATGAACAACAACATTTATGGCATGACCAGCGGGCAATATTCACCTATGACCCCCAGGGGTATGCTGGGTACAACCGCCCCGTACGGCAATGCTGAACGGAGTTTTGATCTTGCCAAACTTTCCATTGCAGCTGGAGCCACCTATGTTGCCCGGGCTACCGCGTATCATGCAGTCCTTCTGGAAGAATTGATAGAAAAAGCACTGCTGAATCCCGGTTTTTCCGTAGTTGAAGCCCTCTCTCAATGTCCGACCTATTATGGCCGGAAGAACAAGCTTGGCACTCCTGTGGATATGATGACCTGGTTCAAGGATCATGCCGTGAATGTAAAAGCCGCCGCAGTCATGAGTCCAGAGAAGCTGGAAGGGAAATTCCTGATCGGGGAAATGTATAACTCCCCGGAACCGGAATTTGCCGCTGAATACTCGGCTCTTGCAGAAGGTGTCAGAAGGAAATTCGATTCGTTTCAGGGGGGGCTACGCGAATGCGCACAGAATTCAGATTAAGCGGCTCCGGTGGGCAGGGGCTCCTTCTCGCCGGAATCGTTCTGGCGGAAGCGGCAATACTGGAAGACAAGAATGCAGTCCAGACCCAGAGTTATGGTCCTGAAGCCCGAGGTGGCGCGTCCAAGGCCGAAGTGGTGGTATCCGATGAGGATATCGATTATCCCAAGGCTACCGATCCTGATTTCCTCCTGGCACTGACCCCAGAGTCATACAAGACCTATGGCGCTCTGATGAACAAAGGCCTGATAATCGTGGACGAATCGGTGGTCCTTTCTGATGAAATACAAGCCCGGACTGTACGAGTACCCATACTCAAGACTGCATCGGAAGACCTGGGTAAAAAAGTCGTCGCGAATATCGTAGCCCTCGGGGCCCTTGCAGGCATCTCTGGCATAGTTGGTGAAAAAACACTCGAGCTTGCTGTGAGGCACCGTGTCCCTAAGGGTACAGAAGACCTTAACCTGAGTGCGTTACGGCGGGGCTTCGAACTAGCCGAGACAGCCAAGGCTTCACTGTAAGGGGAGATTCAGATGAACGACAACGACGCCGTGAAAAAAGGTTTTGAGGAATACAATGCCGGGGTCGAGAAATCGATAGCAAAGTTCCCGGAACGCAAGAAAAACTTTGTTACTGGTTCCAGTGCTCCAGTCAACCGTTTGTATACACCTTTGGATACAGCCCATATCGATTATGTACGCGATATCGGCTTTCCCGGTGAATACCCATATACCAGGGGAGTCCAGAATACCTTGTATCGTGGTCGGTTCTGGACCATGCGCCAGTATGCTGGTTTCTCTACTGCCGAAGAATCCAACAAACGCTACAAGTTCCTGCTTCAGCAAGGCACTACCGGCCTTTCTGTAGCTTTTGACCTGCCTACACAGATCGGCTATGACTCCGACCACGCCTTGTCCCAAGGTGAGGTTGGCAAGGTTGGTGTTGCCATCGATTCACTGGCAGACATGGAAATACTCTTCGATGGCATCCCTCTGGACAAGGTTTCAACCTCCATGACCATCAATGCCCCCGCCTCGGTGCTGCTGGCCATGTATATCGCTGTGGCTGAGAAACAGGGCATAAAGCCGGAACAACTGAACGGGACAATACAGAATGACATCCTGAAAGAGTATGTCGCCCGGGGTACCTATATTTTTCCGCCCGAGCCTTCCATGCGGCTGATCACTGATATTTTTGCCTACTGTTCCAAAGACGTACCGAACTGGAATACCATTTCCATTTCCGGCTACCACATCCGCGAAGCTGGTTCCACCGCATCCCAGGAAGTTGCCTTTACCATCGCGGATGGCATAGCCTATGTCGATGCAGCAGTGAAGGCCGGGCTCAGCGTAGATGACTTTGCTCCCAGGCTCTCGTTCTTCTTCAATTCCCACAACGACCTGTTCGAGGAAGTTGCCAAATTCCGGGCTGCACGCCGGGTCTGGGCCAAGATCATGAAAGAACGCTTCGGTGCTAAGAATCCGAAGAGCCTCATGTTGCGTTTCCATACCCAGACTGGTGGTTCTACTCTTACTGCCCAGCAACCAGATAATAACATCGTCCGTGTTGCCATCCAGACTCTGGCCGCTGTCCTGGGTGGTACCCAGTCCTTGCATACCAACTCCAAGGATGAGGCTCTTGCACTGCCAACCGAAGAAGCAGTACGCATTGCACTTCGGACCCAGCAGATCATTGCACATGAGTCTGGCGTTGCAGAAACCATAGATCCTTTGGCTGGCTCCTACTATGTGGAGAGCATAACCGACCGTATCGAGAAGGAAGCTCTGGCCTATATTGCCAGGATCGACGAAATGGGCGGAGCGGTGAAGGCTATCGAGCATGGCTACATACAGCAGGAAATCCAGGATGCCTCCTACACCTACCAGATGGACATAGAGTCGGGCGACAGGGTAGTGGTTGGCATGAACAAGTTCCAGGTGAAGGAAGCGCCTCCCACTGGATTGTTGAGGGTAGATCCTGCAGTTGGCGAACAGCAATCCAGAAAACTGGCAACTCTCCGGGCAAGCCGTGACAATGTCAAAGTCCAGGCAGCCCTCAGGGCTATAGATGCTGCCTCCAGAAGCAGTGACAACCTGATGCCCCATATCCTGTCTGCAGTCAGAGCCTATGCAACCCTCGGTGAGATCTGCGATGTCATGCGCGGTGTTTTCGGCGAGTACCAGCAGAAAGTCATTCTTTAAGGTAGGCACAGATGGAACGTAAGATACGAGTATTGGTGGCCAAACCTGGCCTGGACGGTCATGATCGCGGTGCCAAAGTGATAGCCAGAGCTCTCAGGGATGCTGGTATGGAAGTAATCTACACCGGCCTGCGGCAGACTCCCGAGCAGGTTGTCAGTGCAGCCATCCAGGAAGACGTGGATGTCATTGCCATGAGCATTCTCTCGGGAGCCCATAACCATCTTTTTCCCAGGGTCATGGAACTGCTCAAGGAAAAAAAGATAGACGATGTCTTGGTGGTTGGTGGTGGTGTCATCCCTGATGACGACATACCGGGTCTCAAGGCCGCTGGCATTGCAGAGGTCTTTACCCCCGGCACACCTACCGCGACAACCATTGAATTCATCAGGAACAATCTCAAGCGCAAGGCTTGAACATGTACGATGCAGCCAGCCTTGTCTCCGGCATTCGGAATGGAGATTCCCGGTCAATAGCCCGTTCGATCTCCATGGTCGAACGGGAAGATCCGGCTCGTCTGGCTGTGCTCAAAGCCATCAATGCTGATATTGGCCAAGCCCATATAGTCGGTATCACCGGTCCTCCCGGAGCCGGGAAGAGTACGCTCGCCGATAAACTACTGGGAGAGCTTAGATCACGGGGGAGGAAAGTGGCTGTTGCGGCTATAGATCCATCCAGCCCTTTCACCGGTGGTGCAATACTTGGTGACCGTATCCGTATGCAGCGGCATGCAGATGACGATGGAGTCTTCATCCGTAGCCTGGCAACTCGTGGTCATCTAGGTGGTCTTTCAAGAGCCACCGCCGAGACGGTACGCATCTTTGATGCCGCAGGTTTCGATGACATCATCATCGAAACCGTTGGGGTTGGCCAGTCCGAAGTGGATATAGTCAGGCTGGCTGATACGGTAGTGCTCGTGTCGGTGCCGGGTCTGGGTGACGATATCCAGGCCATCAAGGCTGGTGTCATGGAGATCGGTGATGTGTTCTGCGTGAACAAGGCAGACCGTGATGGTTCGGAGCGGGTAGTACGCGAGATACGGGCAATGCTTGAAGCCGCCGTCATGAATGGAGCGGCTACCAGATTTTCTTCTCTGTACCAGGCTTTGGGGCGATTCAAGTCCGAAGGCAAGGAAGAGGGGCAGGACACCTCCCAGTCTTCGCCACGAGCCGGTAGCGCTGGTCTTTTTGATCAGGGAGCGGCGCATCATATTGCACGTCAACCGCCGGGTCATGACGCTCTCGAGATTCCGGCAGTCATTCCGACTACGGCCGAAACAGGTGAGGGTGTAGCCAGGCTGGTTGACGAGATAAAGGCCCACGAGGCAGCCTTGGTAGCTACCGGTTTTCTCCGTATGCGGAGGCACGAGAACCTGAGTTGGGAACTCGGTAAAGCTCTGGCTGACCGTGTCCTGCAGAGACTTGAGGGAGAAGACCGGAAGATCGAACTTGCAGACCTTGCTTCAGCGGTTCTGGACAAACAAAGGGATTTTTATGAAGCTCTGGGAATCCTCGAGGGTTCCCTGGTGGGATGATAATACTGTTGGTCAGAAGGCTGACAGATGAACCATGAACAGGAGGAACAACCATGGTCGGAAAAGTTGACCATATAGGTATCGCGGTAGCCAACCTGGATGAAACTTTGAAGCTCTATACCGACATACTCGGTATGAAGTTGCACGGTACAGAGACAGTTGCAGAACAGAAAGTCAGGGTAGCCTTCCTGCCAGTGGGAGATACTGAAATTGAATTGCTGGAATCTACCGATCCCGATGGTCCGATAGCCAAGTTCATCGAGTCCAAGGGACAGGGCATACAGCATATAGCCTTCAGTGTAACCGACATCGAAGCGGCTCTGGCTGAACTGAAGGAAAAAGGCGTCCGTCTGATTGATGAAAAACCACGATACGGAGCCGGTGGCGCAAAAATAGCCTTCCTGCATCCCAAGGCGACCAATGGTGTTCTGGTAGAACTTTGCCAGCGTGACTGATAGAATGACGGAACTTACAGATACGATTCTTCCCATTTTGGAGTGAGTAGATGGAACAGAAACTGAAGCTCTTGGCCGAGCGCAAGGCCAAAATCACCGCAGGCGGCGGACCAAAGCGCGTAGCTGCCCAGCATGAGAAGGGCAAAATGACTGCCCGCGAACGCATCGAGGCCTTGCTTGATCCGGGCAGCTTTGTAGAAATCGATGCCTTTGTGGAACACAGGGCTGTAGACCTCGGCATGGACAAGGTCGATGCCCCCGGTGAGGGTGTTGTCATCGGCTACGGTACCGTCAACAGCCGCCTGGTTTACCTCTTTGCCCAGGATTTCACCGTAATCGGTGGATCCCTCGGCGAGATGCATGCAGCCAAGATCTGCAAGGTCATGGATATGGCCATGAAGGTCGGTTGTCCCTGCATCGGCATCAACGACTCAGGCGGAGCCCGCATCCAGGAAGGCGTAGATGCCCTTGCCGGTTACGGCGACATCTTCTATCGCAATACCCTGGCCTCCGGTGTGGTTCCCCAGATCTCGGTAATCATGGGTCCTTGTGCTGGTGGCGCTGTCTATTCTCCTGCCCTGACTGATTTTACCGTTATGGTAGCCAAGACCGGAAACATGTTCATCACCGGTCCCCAGGTGATAAAGGCCGTTACCGGAGAGGATGTTACCGCTGAAGGCCTTGGCGGTGCTCTGGTTCACAGTGAAATGTCGGGCTGTGCCAGTCTTATGTTCGATTCAGAGCAGGAAACACTTCAGGGTATCAGGAAACTTCTTTCCTACCTTCCCCAGAACAATGTGGAGGATCCGCCGGTGGCCAAGACCTCCGATGATCCAGCCAGAATTGATTCAACTCTGGCCGATATCATTCCTGATTCTCCCAACAAGCCGTACGAAATCCGGGATGTCATCAAGCGGGTATTCGATGATGGTGATTTCTTTGAAATCCAGCCACTCTATGCCCAGAATATCGTGATCGGCTTTGCCAGGCTTGCCGGCCGTTCCGTAGGAATCGTGGCCAATCAGCCGCGCAATATGGCAGGGGTTCTGGATATCAATGCCTCCGACAAGGCCAGCCGGTTCATACGCTTCTGTGATGCCTTCAATATTCCGCTGGTTACCTTTGCTGATACCGCAGGCTATCTGCCAGGCGTCGGGCAGGAACATGGCGGCGTTATCCGGCATGGTGCAAAGCTGCTGTACTCCTATTCGGAAGCAACCGTACCCAAGCTTACGGTCATCATCCGTAAAGCCTATGGTGGTGCCTACATCGCCATGTGTTCACGTCATCTGGGAGCCGATCAGGTCTTTGCCTGGCCAAGCGCAGAAATTGCAGTCATGGGGCCTGATGGAGCTGCCAACATCATCTTCAAGAAGGAAATCGAAGAAGCCAGTGATCCAGTGGCTACCCGCAAGGACAAGATTGAAGAGTACAAGGTCAATTTTGCCAATCCATACAAGGCGGCTTTGCGCGGCTATGTTGATGATGTCATCGACCCTGCGGATACCCGCAAGCGTCTCATCTCTGCCCTGACCATGCTCCTCGGCAAACGGGAAACCCGCCCCGCCAAGAAGCATGGCAACATTCCTGTGTAAGGGGCCTGTCATGGATATGTGGACTATCACGGTAATAGGAATAGGTACGGTGTTTGTTGCCCTCATTGTTCTGGCTCTGATGCTTGAACTTTTCAGGATCATTTTTGTTCCAAAGATCGAGGCAACCCCGACTCCAGCTCCGACAACTGTCATGCAGGCACCGGCTGTTTCAAGCGGGGTCGACGGTAGCATTGTAGCAGCCATTGTAGCAGCCATTGCTGTTGCAAGCGGCCAGGCAGTTTCGGATTTCAGGATTGCTACCATAGAACCTGCAGGATTCAACACCCCCGCATGGGGATACATAGACCGGCTGGCCAGAGGGCCGCGCGGCGCATAACGGGAATCCGGTAAAGGCGGGCAGCTGTCCCGCTCCGGAACTCAGATAGACAACAAGGAGACCAGTGCCATGCTCAAGAAATATCGCGTAACCGTAAACGGCCAGACTTACGATGTCGGTGTTGAAGAATTGGGAAGTTCAAACGTTTCCGCCCCAGCTCCTGCTGCCGTTGCGTCAGCAACCGCGGCTCCGGCTCCTGCTGCAGTCTCCGCACCTGCTCCGGCTGCTGGCGGTGCTTCAGGCGCCGGGACTGTCAAGGCGCCCATGCCTGGTACGGTTCTTGGCGTAAAGGTCAGCGCAGGACAGCTTGTGAAGCGGGGTGATGTACTTCTGATCCTCGAAGCCATGAAGATGGAGAACGAGATCTGTGCCCAGGGGGATGGTACCGTTACCCAGGTCCGTGTACAGGCAGGAACCACCGTAAATACCGGCGATCCAATGATCGACATCGTGTAAACGGGAGGCGGTAAAGGATAGCGTATGTGGCAAAATATCCTGGAATTTCTCCAGACAACCGGCTTTGCGGCCTTCAGCAGGAGCGACATGATGGTCTTCGGGTTCATACCTGGAGAACTGATCATGATGATCACTGCCTCTGTACTTTTGTACCTCGGAATTGCGAAGAAATTTGAACCTCTGTTACTTGTACCAATCGGCTTCGGTATGTTGTTGGTGAATCTACCTCTTGGTGGCGTCATGACCCCTCCCAATGGAAGTGAAAACGCCGGGCTTGTATGGTACTTGTACCAAGGAGTCAAGCTAGGCGTGTACCCACCCCTGATATTCATGGGTGTCGGCGCCATGACCGACTTCGGTCCCCTGATAGCCAACCCAAAGAGTCTCCTCCTTGGGGCCGCGGCCCAGGTAGGCATCTTCGTAACCTTCATCGGAGCCAACTTCATGGGCTTTGACATGAATGCTGCTGCAAGTATAGGTATAATTGGTGGTGCAGACGGCCCCACAGCCATCTATCTGACCAGCAAGCTCAAACCCGAGTTGTTACCTGCCATAGCCATTGCAGCATATTCGTATATGGCCTTGGTTCCAATCATCCAGCCGCCCATCATGATGGCTCTAACCACCAAAAAGGAACGCATGGTTGTCATGGAGCAGCTTCGGAATGTATCCAAGACCGAACGGGTTATTTTCCCTATTGCTGTCACCATACTGTGCGGTCTGCTTCTGCCGTCGGCGGTTCCTCTTCTGGGTTCATTGATGCTGGGTAACCTGTTCAGGGAATCCGGTGTTACAGCCAGGCTTTCGGATACAACCCAGAATGCTTTGATAAACATACTGACAATCTTCCTCGGTGTATCTGTCGGGGCAACAGCCAGTGCAACCAAGTTCCTGCAGGTAGAGACCCTGATGATCATTGGCCTGGGTCTTGCGGCGTTTGCAGTGGGCACCGCATCAGGTGTTCTTTTCGGCAAGATCATGTACATTACTTCAGGTGGCAAGGTTAATCCCTTGATAGGTTCGGCAGGTGTGTCCGCTGTGCCAATGGCAGCCCGGGTTTCACAAGTTGTCGGGCAGAAATGCAATCCAGGCAACTATCTGCTGATGCACGCTATGGGTCCCAATGTTGCCGGCGTCATCGGCAGTGCAATAGCCGCGGGTGTCATGCTGGCTTTCCTGTCCTGATCCACTGATTTGACATGATCCAGGGGTGATTCATTTCTTTCCAAAGCCCGCGGCCTATATGGTCCGCGGGTTTTTTTCGAGGGAATCCATCGCTGATTCACTATACCTGATGGGGTGATCAGGTGCATAAGCTGTCGAAATATTGAATTGCCTGCCGGGAGGCAACGAAAAATTATCTTACACGGTTTCCTGAAAGGCTTCCTTGCCTGGATAGTCGAACATCCGTTTTGCAATATGAACTGGTACAGTAAAGTATACAGCCAGAGATT
>JAVEXH010000426.1:0-3097 GCA_034004175.1 Spirochaetia bacterium | reverse complement strand
CCCCGATTCAATGGCAAGGTCGTTCTGGATTATTCTGGTGCCACGTTGCAGGAAGCTGTCCACCAGTTTGGGGTTGCTGAAGGGGTCCTGGTATGAAACGGTGATATGCCCGCTAAGCTCTGCATAGCCGGCTATCATTTCCTTCAGCATTACGGGGTACTCCTGTTCATCACCGAACACGGTTATACGTACCGGTGATGCCAGTTTGGCAACAGCTTGGCGGGTGGTTGACGACAACTGGTACAGTTTGTTGTCTGTCAGATCGAGCTTCAGGGAGTATCGGTCCACGGTCAGCTTTGCAACTCCATTGATAGCCATACCCAGGGCAATCAGGACAAATACCAGCAGCACCTTGACCGTTTTCAGGTGGCTCATGCTGTCTTCCTTCCATCAACAACCATGATGCTGAAAACCAGGAAGAGTGCGGTCAGTGTAAGGAAGAACACCAGTCCGGCAGGGTTGAAGATTCCATACGTGAATTCCCGGTAATGTGTATTGAGGGAAAGGTAAGTCACAAATTTACCCGGTATCCCCTTCACTATGTTCTGGCCGGCTGAATCAAGAAGCCACAGTACCAGCAGGGCCGAGTAACTCAGGACCGCCGCAATGATCTGGTTCTCGGTAAGGGCGGATATGAATAGTCCTATGGCAATGCAGGCGGAGACCAGAATGATCATGCCGAAATAATTGCCAAGCACCACCAGGCCCTCCACCGAACCGAACCAGGCAAGAATCAGCGGGTAGAGCAAAGTAACTGCCAGGCCCATGCAGAAGACACTCAGGGTAGCCAGGAATTTCCCGATGACTATCCCGGTAATGGAGACAGGCATGGTGAACAGCAGTTGCAGGGTCCGCATCTTCCGTTCTTCTGAAAACAGGCGCATGGTCAGGATGGGTACCAGGAATATCACGATGGAAAAGATCGAGGCAAAGTAGGTTTTTATGTCACCGTTCTGGGACATGAGATTGCCGGTACTGAAGATGTAGCCATTTATAAAGAGAAACACAGAAAGGTAGATATAACCGATCATTGAGGTGAAATAGGATCTCAGTTCTTTCAGGTAAACCGCTCTCATGCTGTCAACCTTATGAAAATCTCTTCCAGTGTGGGTTTGGTCGGCTTCATCATGACCGCCGGGCAGGAGGCTGCCGCTAGGGCAAAGAAAATGGACTCCCTGGTATCCGTACCAGTTCCTTTGCCAGCTGTACTGGTTGCCTGGCTATCAACCCTAGTTTCAGGATCACCTTCAAGGCTGACAAGGGCATCCGCGTAGCCTGGTTCGGGGCTGTCTTCTACCTGTAGTCCTGTGATCCCCGACACTGTTTCCAGTGCTGCACGTACTCGCTGGGGATTCCCCTTGATGCGCAAGGTCAGCTGATTCCCGCCAGTGTGGGCGTTGCCCAGTTGTTCAGGGCTGCTGTCTGCCACCAGTTTACCGTTTTTCATGATCAGCAATCGTGTGCATACCGAGCTTATCTCCGCAAGGATATGGGAGCTGATGATGATGGTATGCTGATCCTTGAGGCTCAGGATGAGTTGTCGCATGTCCAGGATCTGTTTCGGATCAAGCCCGGCAGTTGGTTCATCCAGTATCAGAAGCTGGGGGCTGCCGATCATGGCCTGGGCCATGCCTACACGCTGGCGGTATCCCTTTGATAGTTGTTTGATCATCCGCTTGCGCATGTCGGTGATATTTGTCAGTTCGCAGACCCTGTCCAGTTCGGTTTTACGCTGGTTCTTGTCCAGGGATCGTAGTTGTGCGACAAACATCAGTTGTTCGTTTACATTCATGTCTGCGTACAGAGGCGGTATCTCTGGCAGGTAGCCTATATGCCGCTTTGCCTGGATGGGATCCTCGGCCATGTTGCTGCCAAACACGGTTACTTCCCCACTGCTGGGCGGAATGCAACCGGTGAGCATGTTCATGGTGGTGGATTTGCCAGCGCCGTTGGCCCCGAGCAGGCCGACTATCTCACCTTTTTCGATGGTAAAGTCGAGGGAATCTGCCGAAATGACATTTCCGTATCGTTTTGTCAACTTAGAGGCCGTCAGCATGCTAGTATTGTAGTACTCAAGTTGAAGAATTAGCAAGCTGAATTGTGCAGTCAGTATATCAGTTGGCTGTGCAAACCTGGAAGTAAAAGAAATGATATATTTCGAAATTTGATTTGCGCTATCGGATTTGGCATGCTAGTATACAAGACAGCTACCAACCTATAGGAGGAAATCTTGAGGACAATGCAGAAAGCTCTGGTAATTACCGTTGCGCTGATCTTTGCAGCTACAACTGCTTTTGCGGCAGGCACACAGGAAGCTGCCGCCCCGGCAAGCGTTACCATGTTCATCGCAGGCACCAGCGGTGCCACCGACACCCAGTCCATGGGTCATTTCGAGCTTGAGAAGAGGCTTGAGGCCGCTTCTGAAGGCTTCTTCAATGTAGAAGTCAAAATCGGCGGCGTCATGGGTGAGACCGATGACGTGACCGAGCAGGCCAGGGAAGGCGTCCCTGTACTGAATGCGACCGACCCCGGGCGTATCGCTTCCTTCGTTCCTGACTACGGCGTGATCCAGATGCCCTATATCTTCCCCGACGGAAGCTACCTGAACAAGGTCATGGACACCACCCTGTACAAGAAGTGGGAAAAGGATTTCGAAGCCAAGGGCATCAAGCTCGTAACCTCGAACTGCTTCTCCGGCGCACGCAGCTGGGTCACCCAGATGCCAGTACGGACTCCCGCTGATCTCAAGGGTGTGAAGATCCGCACTATCGGCAGCCCCTTGTTCGTGAACTCCATCAACGCCATGGGCGGCATTGCGACTGCAATTCCGTGGGGCGAGACCTACCAGGCCATGGAGCAGGGTGTTGTAGACGGCACCGAAGCCCAGATCCCCGGCATTTATGCCATGCGCTTCTATGAAGTTGCCAAGTACGTCAGCCTTTCCGAGCACTTCCTGCTCATCGGCAGCATGGTAACCGGCACCAAGTTCTTCGACTCCCTGCCTGCAAAGTACCAGACCATGCTCATGACCCAGGCCTTCGAGACCTATCGTGACAACCAGGATGTACTGAAAGAGAAGTCAGCGGAATTCATCAAG
>JAVEXH010000425.1:0-3099 GCA_034004175.1 Spirochaetia bacterium | reverse complement strand
CTTGTTTTATGCCTTGGTCAGCCAGTTCTTCATGCACCTTGAAGTACTTCTCAGGGAGGGTCTGGTAAAGAAGTACAGGTCCGATCAAGGAAACATACCCGTCTACAAAGGGCGGATCCTCTTTGCCCGCCATGTAGCCCTGAATCTGACCAAGGTTGACCGCTGGTACAGCGACCATTCTATATATGACTGTAATCATGCAGTGAATGGCATCATCCGGCTGGCCCTTGATATCCTTGGAGCCAGTTGCCCTGCCATCCTCAGGCAACAACTTCAGTATTTGCGGATGGAATTCCAGGATATCCACCCCTTCGAACCCGATCAGAATTACATGGACAAGCTGCACTACGACCGCAGAACCTCCCGGTACCGCTCTGTCATGGATCTTGCCTGGCTGATGATACGCAATTTGAGTCCGAATCTTGTCACCGGTAAAAAGCCTGTCTTTGCCCTGCTCTTTGATATGAATCTGCTCTTTGAAACCACGGTATACAACGTGCTTGCACGTGAAATCTCCCATTCGTCTGATACTGTAAGAATCAAGAAAAAGCAGACTTCAGGGTTCTGGAAGAACTGTTATCTGGTTCCTGACATCATTCTTGAAGACGATACTCAAAAGATCATCGTTGATACGAAATGGAAAATTGTTGCTGATGGAAAAGTCGGTGAAGCAGACCTGAGACAGGTGTTTGCCTACGGCTTATACTTTGGTGCGACCAAAGTTGTTTTACTGTATCCAAAGGCACTTGGTGCCTCTGTCATCAATGAACCCTTCGCTCCTATTCCGCATCATCCGGACATTTCGCTTTCATGCTCCCTGGTATTTGCGGATCTGGTGCTGGAAGATGGAACGATTAATAAGGAATTCGCTTCAGTCTTCATCCATTCACTATTTGATATGAAGGTGGGGTAATCCGGTCCTTGGCAGAGTAAGGAATCAACCTTACATATGATCAAGAAAGGAATGTATCAAGGATGGCCTTTGCAAACTACTGATTTTTCAAAGCTTGTGTAGAATATCCAGACACTCCGCAACCGTAAGTACCTTGCAGGGCAGGGTAGCCCTGTGGTCCAGGATGTGACGGTCTCCGCTGATCAGCAGGGTATTCTCTTCTACCAAGGCCAGGTTCACGAAATGGTCATCCGATGGATCTTCCGGAATCCAGGCGGACCCTGTTGGTGCATCCAGCATCCTTGACCATGGAAGTATCTCTGACTGCATAAGGTACTCGACATCCTCTGCCTGCAGCCTGAATTTCCGGTAACCCAGGACCCTTTGATACTCTTCGATGATTGGTCTGGATACAAGTGGTAGGATAGTGCCATCCAGGACAAATGCATGAATGGCTGAAGCAGGCCCTCGGAACAACAGTGATGAGACAATTACATTGGTGTCAAGGACGACTTTCACGCCGTGCCTCGTCTACCAGATCAGGTACGCTCTCTTCCTTTATTCCAGTAGCAGCAACAGCGTTCCGGATTGAGGCCAGGCGGCTGGTCTCGACAGGCCGTACGATCATAGGTTCAAGGATTATCCTGCCCTGCTCAACCCGGGCATTGAAGTATTCTTTTCCCTTAAAAACTTGCAGGACTTCTTTGGGCAGGGTTATCTGGTTTTTGGACGTTAACTTGCAGAGCATGAGTACCTCCATACTTTCAAGTTAGTAGGTTTAGCCGTTGTCGTCAAGTAAGGAAGTAAGGAAATGCCAGCTCCCTTTTTGGTAAACAGTCTTCAGTCACCTGACTATCAGATTGATCGATGCCACCATGGCCATGCCCAGGACAAGATAGCGAAAGGGTTTTTCATTGATGTGCTTTATGATGAAGGTACCTGCGTATGCGCCTCCCAGGATGACAGGGACCACCATGATGGACGGGATGATGTTCCTGGCGCTTATGTTGTTCCAGACCAGGATCTGCAGGGGCAGTTTGGTGGCGTTCATCATGAAGAAGAACCAGGCCGAGGTGCCCATGAACGATGATTTGCCCAGGTTGCAGGAGATGAGGTAGATCCAGAAAATGGGTCCTGCGGCATTGCCGATCATGGATGAAAAGCCGGCCGCGGTTCCTATCACTGCCTGCAGGATGAACATGCCCCGCGCGGAGAGCGGGGGTTTCACTTCTGCCCCTCTGCGGCCTGTGTACAGGATTATCAGGATGCACACAAGGACAATGAGGCCTATGGTCATCTTGAAGTGCCTGTCGTCTATGTAGCCGCCTACACTCACGCCAAGCACCAGGCCAAGCATGGCCCAGGGCAGTATCCTTGCTATGGTAGGCCGATGGGCAGCATTCCTGAAATGGTAGATGGCATACAGGTCGGCCACCACAAGCATGGGCAGTATGACACCGGTGGAAGCCCTGCCGCCGAAGATGCCTGCCAGGAGGGGTATGACCAGTATGGCCAGCCCGCTTATGGCTGTACGCGAGATGCCTATGAGCAGGGCGGCTATGATGATGCCGGTCCATTCCAGGGTACTGTAGCCGATGGATGTCAGTAGTTCCGGCACTGGGTGTCCTTCCGGGTTTGGCTGTCTTAACGCAATTTTAATGTAGCAAATGTGGGGTTCATGGTCTATACTGCATACAGAATTATTCAACCTGAAATTTAAAAGTCTGAAGGTGGTTCTGTATGCGTATTGCAGTCCTCTCGGATGTCCATGCCAATTCTCTGGCTCTTGAGGCTGTGTATGCCGATATCCGGTCACAGCGCATCGACGAGCTTGTCTTCCTGGGTGATCTGGTGATGACCGGCCCACGGCCGCGTGAAGCGTATTCCCTGATGAAGGAAATGAATCCTGTGGTCTGGCTCCAGGGCAATACCGACAACTGGGTAGAAGCGGTGAACAGCGACTTTGTACCTACCAATGACAAGGAAGAATTCATAAAGAAGCTCAATGACTATGCCTGCTCCCGTCTTGGCACGGCCGTGCGCAACGATCTTGCGGGGCGGCCCATCATGCAGGCGGTTGATCTCGGAGGGCTGGATTTTACGTTCTGCCATGGATCCCCGGCTTCCTTCTCCCAGGGTATCCTGCCTGACACGCCCCGGGATGAGCTGGATGCTGTCGTGGCCTCCCTGGGTGGTTCCATGCTGTG
>JAVEXH010000424.1:0-3122 GCA_034004175.1 Spirochaetia bacterium | reverse complement strand
TGTATCGGTTGGCGGGGTGGCATGATAGGCTTGTTTGCCCTGTTCGTAGATCTCCATTATCTCAAGCCATTTCTTGAGGTCACAGGCAAAGCTGGTGCTCGTGGTGGCTTCAATCCGCTTGCGGGCTTCCTTGCCAAGAGCCACCATGGCACAGCAGGGTGGACCACTCCAGCCCTTCTGCGGTGCGGTAATCAATATGTCCACACCAAGAGCTGCCATGTCTACCCAGATGGCTCCGGACGCCACACAGTCGAGGACCAGCATACCCCCCTGGGCATGCACCGCTTCGGCCAAGGCTTTGATATAGTCATCCGGGAGGATCATACCCGATGAAGTTTCCACATGAGGAGCAAACACCAGATCCGGTTTTGATTTTTGTATGGCCTCCACAGCCTCGGCTATGGGGACCGGGGCAAAGGGCGACTCCGTATCATCGGAAAGCCGTCTGGCTTTGAGCACCGTCTCGGAGGCTGGAATGCGGCCAACCTCGAAAATCTGGCTCCAGCGGAAACTGAACAGGCCATTGCGGATGATCAGGCAGTTCTTGCCGGTAGCAAACTGCCTGGCTATGGCCTCCATGCCGAAGGTACCGCTGCCTGGCACAATGATGGCAGATTCGGCATGGTAGACGCTCTTGATGATCCGGGAAATACCACGCATGGTCTCCTGGAAGAGCTTTGACATATGGTTCACCGAACGGTCAGTATAAACGACTGAATACTCAAGCAGCCCATCAGGGTCTACAGTATCAAGCAATGCAGGCATGGATTCCTCCCGGGATTCAGATTGATCAGGCCTTTACCATAACCCGATCGCGGCTTCAGGGCAAGCGCCTGCCTGAATTGAAACCTGCAAAATCAAGCAGTGCTTGCGGAAACGCAGCAGGCCTACTGATCAGATCTTGTCCAGGATCATGGTGCTGCCGACATACACCAGAACAAGCATGATGTACTGTGCATAATCAGCAAAAAGGTAAACCACAAAAGAGCCCAGGGAAGGAGATTCGTGTTTTCTCAGGTTACGTATATGCACACCGGAAATCAACCATGAGACGACGCTGGAAGCCACCAGAGCCAGATAGATTTCCGGTTCACCGCCTATCAAGGCTGGCCGGAAATGGAACTGCCCCAACCCGTGAATCAGATGCCAGGTCAGGTACAATTTCAGTGCGGAACCTATCGTCCCGGCAACAGCATTCTGGATCATTGCCTTGTGCCTGTACTCTCCAGAGAACCGGGTCATTCCCAGTACAAGCAGCAATGGCACAAGCGAAGTGAACAGAAGGTAGGGTATGGTTCCGATGAAGGCGGCGGCCAGAATCACAAACAGCGTTATACCAGCCAGAGACAGATAATTCACTGTCAGGAGACTTGTAGTCGATTTGACAAGATCCGGTTCGGTGGACGCAGCGTTGACTACTCTGGTTGTACGGATACTGTCCCAGAAAACCAGTACTTCATCCCGTCTGGTTTCAAAAAAACCTGACAACTGGCTAAGCTCCCTTGTCTTGGTCAGCGGAACCACCTCGGGTTTCATTCCCTGTTCCAGCGTGGCTCTGACCAGGTTGACACCCCGATGGATATAATCCTGCATCAGGATGGAGACCCGTCCACCCTTGACCCCGTCTATCACGAATCGACCCTTGTGTATGGGAAAACTATTGCTGAAGCGGCCGGTGATGGTACCGTCCAGCAAATCCAGCTGCTGTATTGTCAGATGGTTCAGACTGTATTTATTGTCAGTCCATACATAGAGGCTGGTCAGCACCTGGTCCTGCACAAACACATCCTGAATGGTTTTGAGGTAGCTGTCCCGGGTCTTGCCAAGAATCAGTGTATCAGTGGTTTCTTCAAAGTTCCGGCCTGTGACAATTACCCTGATATCCATGGCCACATCATTGCTGATACTCACCAGCACATAGCAGCCTTCATCCTCTATGGTTGCCGAGTAGTCCAGAATTGTACCTGACACCAGAGGCGTCGAAGCAGCTTTGCTACCTGCATCAATCCCGTATAAACCATCTGCCTTCTCAAGAATCAGTAGACTGCCCGAAGCTTCAAAACTCCTGACATCCGTCTCTACCAGGCTCCTGGAATAACCATGAGTCTCAAGGTCGACGATGACTTTGTACAGGTCATTTTCAACATAATACACGATCACAGAGTCCAGATCATATCGGTAGGCATCCATCTGCGAAGCCTTGTAGATGTCCAGGTTGATGCTGAATCTGTCGAGGACTGTTCCACGTGCATCGAAGGTCACAAAGGTAGTACCATGTCCATCCATCGCCACACTGGTAAGGGTATCATCACCGTTTGCAAAAGTTACGACCGGCGTCTGGTTGTTGCTGATGAAACCATAGTCAACCGTGGCAACAGATACCTCGCGGCTGAACCCTTCAGACGGGGGTGCGGCCAGGTAGCTAGCCATCGTGTAGAGATACAGCCCTCCAAGAACTGCCGCCACCAGAAAAATGTATAAAAGACTCGTTTTCCTGAAAGCTTGTGCTCCCGGATTTTTGACCATTTTTTCTCCCGCCAGGGTTATCGAGGATCCAGGTTGTGTAGTGGACTTTACGTACTTATCTACCCGCAACACGGCCGTGGCCGATCCTACAATCGGTCAACCGCATCCTGATCCATGCCGGTTATATCTGCTATCTGCCCTGCTGAAAAACCTTGGGCTTTCATTCTGAGAGCGATTTCGGCCTTCCCCTCAGCCTTCCCCTCGGCCTTCCCCTCGGCCTTCCCCTCAGCCTTTCCCTCGGCCTTCCCTTCGGCCTTTCCTTCGGCTTTTCCTTCATCATACCCGGTCCGCTTGAAGCTTGCCAGGATGCGCTGGTAGTTCTCCCGCATATCATACGCATGCCGGCGTTTTTGTTCAGTAGTGTAGCCTGCCATGATTTCTACGGCCTCCTTGAATTCAGGGCTATCCAAGGTCTCGAGCAGTTGATGCTCGTCCAAGCCCTCGGCATTGGTCAGGAAATACAGCCACTGTCCCGACAATTCCATAATACCGGATTTCTGCTCTTTTAGCCACTTCGACCATACTGGCAGTTCCATGGTGACAATACACTGGTCTCGATGCAGCACTTGGCCGGTCTGCCCATCCTGGCAGAGGAA
>JAVEXH010000423.1:0-3133 GCA_034004175.1 Spirochaetia bacterium | reverse complement strand
ACAATGGTATCCTCAGGGGAGGACGAAATGGCCATTCTCATACCTATAGGATCAGGCAAAGGCGGTGTAGGAAAGACAGTCTTTACCGCAAACCTCGGGGCTGCCTTGGCCGCCTCGGGGCGTACGGTGATACTGGTTGATCTGGATCTGGGCGGTGCAAATCTTCATACCTGTCTGGGCGTACGCAACAAGAACCCGGGAGTCGGATCGATCGTATGGAAGAAGGAAAAGCATCTTGAAGCCTTGGTGATTCCTACTGGTATGGACAGGCTGTTCCTGATTCCAGGCGACAATCTGTTGCCGGGAACAGCCAATCTTGAATATTTTACCAAGCGCAGGATCATCAAGGAGCTTGGTGAGTTGACCGCTGACTATGTCCTTCTGGACCTTGGAGCGGGGGCTGCGTACAATGTGATAGATTTCTGGCTCATGGCCAACAACGGGATAGTGGTAACCGCCCCCGAGATTCCATCCATACTCAATGCGTACTCCTTCCTGAAGACCGCTGCTTTCAGGGTGCTTTTCCGTTCCTTCAAAAAGGGAAGTGCCGAGCGGGAGAAAATAGCCGAGTTTGTCATGAACCGGGTGGAAGGGCAGGGCGACACCTTCATAGGGTTTGCCGCCAAGCTGGCCGCCGCCGCGGTTGAAGCCGGAACACCCGGTGGAGACAAGGCTCTGGCCGAACTGAGCGCACTTCGGCCACGGGTTGTGGTGAATATGGGTGGAGGAGCCGAAGATGCGGACATTGCCCAGCGCCTGCGTGAAATATCCGCCCGGAATCTGGGCATAGGCATGGAGTACATTGCCTATATCATGCGGGATCCGGCTGTTTCGGCTTCCCTCACCCGGCGCAAGCCCCTGGTGGCAACCGATCCGGATTCGCTGTTCTCCAGGGGAGCCTTTGCTGCAGCCGAGCGTATCCTGAACGCACCGGCCACACCGGCTCCCGGGTTGGAGCTGGATGATGAAGACTTGTATGGCGTTATAGAAAAAGCCATCATGGATGGTGAAACGGAACGGCTGGACGCATAGTGGGTTTACTGTTCAGCAACCTCATGGTCATCATCAGCCTCGCGCTTGTATCCACAGCCTGTCAGCCTGGCATTTCACGGGTAACCGAACTGCGGATGGAACAGCCAGATTCCGTGGTTTCCGGACCGGCCAGCCCCGGAACAGAAACACCAGGTGTGCCGGATCCCTTCATGACCAGGGCTACGAGTATTGCACTGGCTATGTCAGACCGTGAACTGGCCGGACAGTTGATAATGACGGGGGTGGATGGAACAGGCCGGATTCCCGAGTCCAGCCGGCAACTGATTGCAGACCTGCTCCCCGGGGCGGTACTTCTCTTTGGATACAATATCCCTGCCGATCCTCTGGAACTAAGTCTCCTGGACGAGGATCTGCGTCAGCTTTGGCCTCCTGGTGGCCTCAAGCCCTTCATCGCGGTGGATCATGAGGGTGGCAGCGTTTTTCGTTTCAAGTCCGGTCTTACCAGGCTGCCTGCAGCTGAAACAATGGCCGGGGGCGGGCTCGAGGCTGCCAGGCTGGCTGGCAGGATTGCCGGTACCGAGCTGGCTAGTCTTGGCATAAGCATGAACCTGGCTCCGGTATTCGAGGCTCTGGACAGCCATAATGCTGCCTTCCTGGGCAGCAGGGCCTGGTCACGTGATACCGGCACTGCGGCTGCCCTTGCCGCGGCTTTTGCCACTTCCTGCCAGGCTGCCGGGGTTGCGGCCGTGGCAAAACATTTTCCCGGGAATGCCGCTCTTGATCCACATCAGGGCCTGCCGGTTCTGGACATAGGTCTTGATGAACTTGAGTCACGCTACCTGCAGGCATTTGCCGCAGCTGTGGCAGCCGATACGGCAGCAGTCATGCTGTCCCACGTGATGGTACCGGTGGTTGATCCTGATCTGCCGTTTACCCTGTCGGCCGCTGGAATCGGGCTGCTCCGCGAAAAGCTGGGCTTTACTGGTATCATCATGAGTGATGACCTTGCCATGGCTGCCATAGCGGGCGACCGTACTCCATCTGCTGCTGCTTTGATGGCCCTGGATGCCGGCGTGGACATGGTCATGGTTTCTGGTACCCGCCAGGCCATGCAGGTGAGGGACAGCATAGTCGGAGCCATCGGAACAGGGCAACTGGATAGGGCTACCCTGGTGGAATCGGCTTCCAGGATCTTGAGCTGGAAGCTTCGCCTTGCCCTGGACCGTGATGAGCCCGACGAGCGGGAAGCCAGGCGCACCGGTCTGGCTTCGCTGGTCCGCGACAACCGGGTGGCTCTGGAATCACTTCTGGGCAGATAAGGTCCGGCTGAAGTTTTTTCCTTCCTCCTTGCCCGGTTGATGCCGATCATTAGAGGGTGAAACGCTTGCATCCTTCAAGTATTCTGATGATTCCTCTGTTCATCCTGGCCTTGGCATCGGCCCAGGCACAACAGGTGCAGCAGCAAGCCCTCGTGGTGGCACCTGCAGATCTGCGCATAGAACAGCGCAGCGACGGCGGGTATCATCTGTTCATCCGTGCCAGGCCGGGGCTGGGCAGTGTGCTGCTCACCGAAACAACCAAGGATCCATCCGGCAAGGTGGATAACTATGCCTACCGGGCAGAGGAGTGGAATCCGGTAAATGGCGACGAAAAACGTCTGCTTGATGGCGAGTTCATAAAACCCGAGAGCCGAATATATTCTCTGATCGATTCAACTCCCGAGGCCGATGCCGAGCTGGGGCAAGCCTTTCATATCTTCATTCCCTGGGTGGTGGCCTATGGCTACCCCTGGACCAGGAATGGCAGGGAGTTCATTGCCGATGGAAGTTTCATAAATATCCGCACCTTCGAGAAGCCGTATGCAGATTATTCCGGAGCCTTCAGGGAAAACCCGTACCGCATCAGTGTGACCCAGCGTCCCTTCCCCCGTCCCGAGCCGGAACCAGAGCCGGAACCAGAGCCGGAACCAGAGCCAGAGCCAGAGCCAGAGCCGGAACCCGAACCGGAGCCCGAACCACCCAAGGATCTTTCCATTTTCATGTCCGAGACTGTCCGTGCCTTTGAAACCATTGCGGATTCCAACAGGGGCAGCACCCAGTTTTCCACCGGGCAAGAAGACATAGTACCAAGCTTCGAACGC
>JAVEXH010000422.1:0-3134 GCA_034004175.1 Spirochaetia bacterium | reverse complement strand
ACATCGACCAGCACATCATACGGAATGACTTCGGCACCCAGACCGGACCACTGATCAGCAAGGAACACTTCGAGCGCTTCATCTCGCCCTGCATCAAACGCCTGGTCGAGGTGGCCCAACGCTACGACATCAAGACCATGTTCCACTCATCCGGCGGCATCCGTCCCCTCTTGCCATCGATAATCGGCACAGACATAGACGCTCTCCACGCCCTGCAACCCGACTGCCCCGGCATGCAGGGCAGTGCGATCAAGAAAGAATTCGGCCACAGACTGGTGTTATCCGGCGGCATAGACGCCAGAGGAGTCCTGTTGCACGGAACAACCTCGGAGGTACGTCAAAGCGTCATCGAAACACTACGCATGCTGGCTCCCGAAGGCGGCTACCTGGCAGCCCCCAGTGTCGATGCGATAACAGAGGACACCCCGGTAGCCAATATCCTGGCCATGTATGATGCCATTTCAGAGTGGCAGGAGGATCGGTAAGACCGCCAGGTTCATGCTGAACTGGAAACAACAGCCTTTTTCACCGCCTCTGCCAGCAAGGGCAACTGGTCGGCGTCGAAATGGATCCCGTCTACATCACTGGACCGGATCACCGCCTGGGCATCCAGGAAGGCACACCCACGTTCGGCGGCTATCTTCTGGTACTCAGACCCGAGGGTTTTTGATTTTTCGCTGCCCCCGGAAAAAGCTTCGGCAAAATCTGTCAGCCGGCCCAAAGGCGGTGGGGCTATCATCAGCACCCGCGGAGCTTTGTTGCCAGGACCGAACTCGCTGCCCTGGATGTGCTTGACCAGCCGACCAACTGATTTGGCAATATCCTGGCTGGTCTTGGACATTCGCAGTTTCAGGTCATTGGTTCCGAGCATCAGGACAACCAGGTCGATGGGCTTGTGGCTTTCAAGACAGGGCAACAAGTAGGTCAGACCATTCTTGTTGCCTTCCACCGGGTCATCGTGTACGGTGGTCCGGCCATTCTGCCCCTCTTCGATCACCCAGTACCCATCGCCAAGAATGGCCTGCAGACGCCGGGTCCAGCGCTGGTCATGGCCATAGCGCTCCTGGGTAGCCGGGTTGTAACCCCAGGTATTTGAATCACCGTAACACAGGATTGTCTTCATCACTATACTTCGTAGGTTCCCGCGGACACGTTGCCACCTGTCCCAGTCCAGTTGCTATGGAAGAATTTGCCACGAGGCTTGTCCAGGCGCTCGTAGCTATGGGCACCGAAATAATCCCTCTGGGCCTGCAGCAGATTGGCCGGCAGGCGTTCGCTGCGGTAGCCGTCATAGAAGCTGAGGGCAGTTGAAAGAGCTGGTACGGGGATTCCTGCCTCTACAGCCCGGGCAACGACCCTGCGCCAGGAGCCCTGGCAGCGGGCTATCACTTCCTGGAAGTACTTGTCCAGGAGCAGGTTGTTCAGCTCGGGATTCTTGTCAAAGGCTTCTTTTATCTTGCCAAGGAATACACTGCGTATGATGCAGCCGCCACGCCACATGAGGGCTATGCCACCGTAATTCAGCTTCCAGCCCATATCCTTGGCAGCTTCGCGCATCAGCATGTAGCCCTGGGCGTAGCTGATGATCTTGGCTGCCAGCAGTGCTTGCCTGATATCCTCTATGAATGTAGCCCGGTCCTGACCGGCAGGCAGATCCATGTCACCCTTGCCGGAACTGGCCGGGGCGGAACCGGCAATACCCTTGGGCCCGGCGAGGAGCTTCGAGGCCTGGACGCGTTCGTCCTTCATGGCCGACAGGCAGCGGGAATATACGGCCTCACCTATCAAGGTAACCGGAACACCAAGCTCCAGGGAGCTGATACCCGTCCACTTGCCGGTACCCTTCTGACCTGCGGTATCAAGAATCTTTTCTACCAGAGCCGATCCGTCGGTATCCTTGAAGGCCAGGATGTCCCGGGTTATCTCGATCAGGTAGCTGTCCAGCTCACCCTTGTTCCATTCGGCAAAGACTTTGTGCATTTCGTCGGGACTCATGCCTAGGCCTTGCTTCATGATATGGTACGCCTCGCAGATGAGCTGCATATCGCCGTACTCTATGCCATTGTGCACCATCTTCACATAGTGGCCGGCACCATCATTGCCTACCCACTCACAGCAGGCTTCACCGCTTTCGGTCTTGGCCGAGATAGCCTGCAATATATCCTTCACAAGAGGCCAGGCTTCTGCATTGCCGCCAGGCATGATGGACGGACCATTGCGCGCGCCTTCCTCACCACCGGACACACCGGTTCCGACGAAGAGTATACCCTTCTCCTTCAGATACTGGGTCCTGCGTGTGGAATCTGGATAGTGTGAATTGCCACCG
Source organism: Spirochaetia bacterium (assembly GCA_034004175.1). GTDB lineage: Bacteria > Spirochaetota > Spirochaetia > Treponematales > UBA12059 > MIBM01. Next base: position 808 of record JAVEXH010000422.1, on the reverse strand, counting down.
TCTATGATGACATCTCCTGGCTCAAGGAAGGGCAGCACCATCTCTATGAACTGGTCAACCACTTCACCGGCCTTCACCATCAGCATGACCTTGCGGGGACGCTTCAGGAGGGCTGCGAATTCTTCGATGCTGTGGGCGCCGTAGATGGTGTCGTGCCCCTTGGCTGCATCTGCCAGGAACTCGTCTACCTTCGTAACAGTACGGTTGAACACCGCTACCGAGTATCCATGGTCATTCATGTTCAGGACCAGATTCTGGCCCATCACAGCAAGGCCTATCAGGCCGATATCCGCTTTTCCGTTCATGCTTTTCCTCCGTATCATAGTGCCGGTCATAAGGCCAGGCTTGGTACCCTACTCTGGTATCCGCTCAGGAACCGAAGCGGTCCCGATGTGCCCACAAGCCTACTGCCGGATTTGAAATGTAGAATATTTCCTCACCATCAGGCAAGGTGTTGTAGCCATCCTTGAGAATGGCTGGATCATACTTCGCCGTCATTTCAGCCAGATCTTCATAGCGGTACCCCACACCTTCCACTTCAGCTCTGCTCAGGTGGCCAGGTGCATAGCTTATGCTGAAGCGACCCTCGGATGAGCCGTGGATCAGATGGGCTGCAGCCGACAGATTATCTTTCAGATCAGGCTCGGATTCAACAAGGCCTATGATGCGGTCAGTTCCGGTGTAACCGTATTTACGGATGAGTCGGTCTATCTCGGGATCCTCACCGAACTCCTTTACCCCCGGAGCAAGTACAACCAACTCCCCACCGTCGGCGATAGCCATGCGGGTACGGTACACACTCTTGTTA
>JAVEXH010000421.1:0-3139 GCA_034004175.1 Spirochaetia bacterium | reverse complement strand
ACGAATATCACGAAAAACAAACAGGTCGAACAGATCAAGTAGACTGAATAAATCATGCGCAACATTCAGCATGCTGCGTTGCACAGGCATCCTCATCACCCTGCTGTCCGCAAGTGTCCAGGCAGCCACAAGCCTGGAACCCAACGATCTATGGCCGGGAATGAGCAGGACAGATGCCGTATCGGTGTACACGAGCCTGCGGTCATGCGAGAACCGCGAATTCAGGGAAGAGCCGCAATCCATAGGCTGGGATGCCAGCCTCTACGACCGGCAGGCCAGTGTCGAAGTGCGGATCGAAAAGAGCACTGCTGCATCGATCAGGATAGTTCTGTACCTGGAACCCGGTGATGATGGAAAAACGTTGTTCAGATCTCTGGCTGAAGAACGGATCCGGGATTTCGGGAATCCCCTTTCGGGTGACTCCGGCCCCACCTTGCCGGATGTCATGATCTGGAACAAAGACGATCATCTGGTTCGCATTGCGCGTTGGCCGGTGGTACCCGCAGGCGAGATACATATCACCAGGACCTTCCCCGAATAACCAGTCTCAGGCCCGGGCTGCTGCCTTTATCCCGGTCCAGACCCGCAGCAGATGGCCGCCAAGGATTTTCTCCAGATCGTCGTCACTATATCCCAGAATCATGAGCTCGCGTACCAGATTTGCGTACATGGACACATCGGCAAGTTCCTTCGGCAGGGCGGAACCTACACCATCAAAATCAGAGCCTATGCCGACGTGATGCACGCCGGCCACCTGTACCGCATGATCAACTGCGGCTGCCACATCCTTGACCGTGGTCAGGTGTGCATTGGAATGATCCTCCTGGTATCCGTCGATGATGAACATGGAACCGAAGGCAATCTGGACCACACCGCCAGCAGCCCCGATGGCCGCCATCATCTCGTCAGTCATATTGCGTTCGAAACCAGGAGTCAGGCTTCTGCAGCCGGTATGGCTGGCGATTACCGGAGCCCGGGACAGCTCCAGTACCTGCCAGAAGGCTTTGTCGGAGGCATGGGAAACATCCACCATCAGGCCAAGCCGGTTCATCTCGGTGACGACTTCCCGTCCGAACGGTGAGAGTCCGTTCCACAACGGCCTACCATTCCTGTCGCCGGATGAATCACAGACATGGTTGTCCTCCACATGGGTAAGCGTGATATATGAAACCCCACGATCCATGAACTCGGCAATGCGTTCGAGTTTTCCATCCAGAGGGGCTGCATTCTCCATGCCAATGGCCAGGCCAAGCTTCCCGGTGGCAAAGGCCCTGCGGGCATCCTCGGGTGAGCTGACCAGCGCCAGAGCCTGGGGATTCGCATGCACAGCGTCTTCAACCAGCTTTATCTGTTCCTGGGCCCGGATATACGCCTTCCCGGCCTTGTCATCCTCGGATGACACAAAAGCAGCAATGAATGCCAGATCAAGACCACCCTTCCTGGCCCGGGGATAGTCAAAATTGCCGGATGTGCCCAGCATGAGTTTTTCACCAGGGGTGTAACGCTCGGGGTAGTCTATGTGGCTGTCCGCGAGGAACAGGCGGTGGACAAGTCCGTCAGCCCTGAGCTGTACCTCTTTGTCAACACCGCTGTTTCCAAACACCCTGTCCGCACAGCCCATCAGAGCAGGCCCCTTCCACGTAACAGGGCCTTCACATCCGGGTCACGGCCCCGGAAGGCACGGTATGCCTCGGAAGGTTCCATGGAATTTCCGGCAGACAGCACAAAGCGCTTGAACTTTGCCGCAAGTTCCGGATTGAACACATCACCTGATTCCTCGAAGGCTTCAAAACCATCGGCATCCAGGACCTCCGCCCACATGTATACATAGTAACCAGCCGCATAGCCATCGTCGGCAAACAGATGCCGGAACTGCGGCAGGCGGTGGCGCAGGCCTATGGCCTCGGGAACTCCCAGCCGCTTGCACTCGGCGGCTTCAAAAGCTGTCAGGTCAAGTCTGGCCGGATCAGGGTGCTGGTGAAGGGCCATGTCCACCAGGGCACAGGAGGTGTACTCCACGGTCATGAAGCCCTGGTTGAAGTGCTCGCTCTTCTTTATCAGGTCGATGAGCTGGTCACTTATCGGCTTGCCTGTACCGGCATGAATCGCGTGTTTCTTGAGGATTTCGGGGGACAGTGCCCAGTGCTCGTTTATCTGGCTCGGAAGTTCCACGAAGTCCCGGAGCACACTGGTACCAGCCAGGCGCTTGTAGGTGACATCGGACAGGAGCCCATGAAGGCCATGTCCGAACTCATGGAACAGGGTGCGGACATCATCAAGGGACAGGAGGGTCGGCTTGCCGGAAGGTGCCTTGGCAAAGTTGTTGTTGTTTATGATGATCGGGTATGCCAGGCCCTCGGGACGGTTCTTCGACTGGCTGCGGAAATCGCTCATCCAGGCTCCGCCACGCTTGGTCGAGCGGGCAAAGCTGTCTGCCATGAAGACGCCCACCAGGGAGCCGGTCCGGACATCAAGCACTTCATACAGTCGCACATCAGGATGGTACAGGGGTATGCCCTGCACCTCCTTGAAGGCCAGGCCATAGAGCCTGCCGGCAGCATCGAACATGGCGGCAACCATGCGATCCAGCTGGAAGTACGGCTTGAGCTCGGCCTCATCCAGGCTGTAGCGCTGGAGCCGCAGCTTTTCGGCGTAAAAGCGCCAGTCCCAGCCCTTGATGGATCCTTCAAAGCCTTCCTGCGAGGCCAGGGTTTCCAGTTCCTTCTGTTCCTCCAGGGCTCGCGTGCGGGCTGGTTCCCAGACACGCATGAGGAGCTCGTCCACCGCCGCAGGCTTTTTGGCCATCCGGTCCATCAAAGCATAGTCGGCATAGCTCTTGTACCCCATCAGAGCGGCCAGTTCGGCCCGCAGCTGTACTATCTTCTCTGCCACCCGCCGGGTATCGCGCTCGGGACAGCTCTCGCCCCTGGCCTTGAAGGCCCGCCACCCCTGTTCCCTGAGGTCCCGCCGGGTCGAGTAGGTCAGGAAGGGATCGACCAGGGATGGCGACAGATTGATGACAAAGCCGCCCAGCCCCTTGTCTGCAGCCACGGACTTGGCTGCATCAAGCACGGATTCCGGCAGGCCTGCCCTGTCAGCCTCGGTTTCGAGGACCAGACAGTAGGCGGACTCGTCTCCC
>JAVEXH010000420.1:0-3145 GCA_034004175.1 Spirochaetia bacterium | reverse complement strand
AGAAAGCGAGCCACTGCCTCGCAGGCTACATATGCCTTGGAGTACTGTTCTGCTTCACCCGGATTCAACCACAGGGGTTGGTGTGCTTTGGCTTGTGAAAACTCGGCAATCCCTCTGAGCTCTTCCTGGCTGGCCTGAGGTGAAAGGGATGTAACCAGAATACCAAGCATCCACTTGGTGACATCGAAACTGCGGATGCAATGAAGGGTATTAAGATCAAAGGAAGCGGCAAGTTCGTTCAGCAAGGTTTCCGTTGAAGAGCTGATCCAGCGCATCCACTGCACGTATGCAGGCCGGGCTGACACGATATTGCGCCACATCTGGCAGAACCGGAAGGCTGCTCCCGTATCGGGAAGCAGGTAGCTTTGTATCCTGCCAGCAACCTTGTTCGTAAGACCAGTACCCAGGGTATAGGCCAGATCGCTGTAAAAAAGCTGCAATACAAGCTTGGAGAGGCTTGGATTGCTGTCCTGGAAACCAAAAGCGTCATTGACAGACGCCCAGAATACCGGCTCCATATCGAAGGACCCAAGAAGTGAAGAAAGAGCCTCTTCCGGTTTGAGCTGTGACACCAGGGCTATCAGGATGGCGTCGAAGTGATGCCCATCAGCCCCGGCCAGAACCGCCAGGATTTTGGCATCCAGGGTAGCAGGCGTTTCCAGTGCAGCCTTTACTCCCAGACTGACAAGCTTATCCCGGCGGGCCTTGCTTTTGAAAAATGCCAACCTGCTACCAAGGTAATCCCGCAAATCAGCCCGGGAACCAAGTCCGAGTTCATCAAGGTACAGGCTTAGATCATCTGCCCGGAAAACCGGAAAGGAAAGCTTCAGATCCAGCAAGGGGTCTCTTCTTGGCTCCGGTTGCTCCCCGGTAATCATGATAACAAAGGAAGTATCCGGCTCATCCCGCAGCCGGGACTTCAGTGCCAATGGGCCTATGGCAGCCCCGTCTATGAGTTCCCAGGACCGCTCGGTGCAGGCTTCCTGGTACTCTGCAAACTCATCACCATCCAGCCCGTCACTGTGCCAGAACACCAGCCGGAACGGATTGTGGCAACAATCAAGAGACTTCATTCGAAGGGAGATGGCTTCGATGACGTTTGGATTTATCATGGTGTGGAGTCCTTGTTCTGGAAACCAAGAGCGTTGATACGTGATTCAAGATTTCCCAATGCATCCAGGATAGCATCAAACGTTGGTTCCTCATGAAAGAACATGGCACTCATGGATGCATAGTCCTGCACAAGAGCTGGGATACGTACAGCTGGAGGAACCAGGCGAAACGAACCGGGGCAAGCATTGAGCAGATTCGACCAAGAAGACTTATAGAAACGTTCTTTGAACTCTACGACCCTGGGAAGCAGGTCTATCTGCTCAAGGGCAGCGTCAGCGATAGATGCTTGAGCCATCTTGAAGACATCATAGTAGTGGCGGGAATACCTGCCTGGCATGGGCTTGGAATCAGGCCGATGAAACTCCTGATGTAGTATGGTCGCCTTTTCCCAGAATGTGCGTTCTGCCGTCACTACCTGCAGATCACACGTAGAAGTTGAAAACACTTTAGGGTACTGCTCAGCGGCATACGGAGTTATTGTTGCTGGCTTCTGTGGTGTCCAGGCAGCAAGTGGACCAATTTCCAGAATGATGTACGGCAGAATGGACGGGTTGTCAAAAGCCCTCGGGTACTCTACCTTCACGATATCGTTATCTGCCAGAATGGTAAGGGTTGGTCCCAGGTCTCGGGCACAGAGCTCCTGCAGGGATGGCGTAAAGATTTCATGTAGAAACTGCCGTGTTCTGGGCGTTGTCTTCTTTACAAACTGGTCCTTTTTCGCAGTACTCTCAGGCAACCATGGATCATCCTTGGAGTATCCCAGTTCACGCCAGTCCAGAATGATATCGATATCCTCGGAAAAACGCGCTATTGCTCCGTATACCTTGGACAAGCTGGTTCCGCCCTTGAAGACGATTTTGTCTCCCCAACGCGTGGAAGAAAAAAGGATGCGAAGGATGAGGCACACCCAGAAGTCCTTCTCGATAATGGCTTCGTGGACTCCCATTTTTCGCGAAGTCTCGCGGAACACTTCCTGTCTGCGCCGGTCAGGCCCTTTTGCCAACTCGATCATACCTGGTCTCCCTTTGTCGCGGCACGGTCGGCAGCCTGTTTAAGCACCTCAAGTACCCAGCTGGTCACATAGCGGCATTCCTTGATGATCTTTGGCCAGGAAGAAGCGGAAACGTAATCGCTCAGCTTTTGCAGGGTAGGTTCATCAATACCGTCCTTGCCGAGCGTTTTGATCGCCTGTACCACAATGGCCGCATCCCGGGAGAGTTCAACAGCTTCTTTATTGGCTCGCTTATGGAAAACAATACGAATGCCATCCAACTCGTATCGCCTGTTCTGACCATCCGTCAGATAGCTCCATTCGGCAGGGATCTGCGTTGAGAGGCCAAGAAGATTGAGCGCTGTAGCACCGTCGGGGATGATATTCCAGCTATTGCCTCGCGCTATGGTACGGGCTACCAGGTCCGGGTCCGGACTGGCATAGCCCTCAAGGAAGGTATTCTTCTCGGGATAGTCATACACCCCTCGCAACAGTTTGCGGATAGTACCTTTTTTCTCCAGTCTCGACAGGGCCTGCCAGATGGCTGGCTGAGAGCCAAGATCGAGAAAATCTTTTGGGGTAAAGCACCAACCCCTCTTCATGCCGTAAACTCTTGCAAGTAATTTATCAGCAAGCAATTAGACACCTCTTATAGAATACCTTCTGTCAGGAGTATAACATGTATTCCTGACAAATGAAAATGCCGGCTATCATCGAATTTGACTTGTGCCAGGGTTTCTGAGTATGCTGTACACAGCATACTCAGGAACCCTGTGACTTAGTCCTCTTTTTTACCGCACACATCCTTCACATTGGCCAACAGCCCGCCAAACTTTCCGTAGTTCACCCGCACCCCGTCGTCCAGGTCCAGCTCTATCTGCAGCTGGGCGTAGTGGTTCAGTTCCTCGTCAAACTTCGCCAGCTCGGCAAGCTTCTTCTGCAGGGTGGCCTGCTCTTTCTCCAACCGCTTCCGTTCCGCGGTGCTCGCAGCTTCCTGGATCTGGGCATCCAGGCTGTCAATCTTCTTGCGCAGCTGACCGG
>JAVEXH010000419.1:0-3156 GCA_034004175.1 Spirochaetia bacterium | reverse complement strand
TGCCCTCAAGGCCGGCTGCTTCTTCCATGGCCTGGAGTACAGCCTGCCTGGTTGCGTTGGCCCTGGCTTCACCGGTTTCGGAGAACAGTATGGCCGCTTCCAGAAGCAGTCTGGCGGATGGCTCGCGGGAAGTATCAGTGGATAGCCCGGTGATTGGAGTTGCTGTGGTTCCGCCAGTCCGTGCCATCAAATCCACCAGGGCTGCAGAGGGCGTCAACCTGGCTTCCGCAGAGGCGCCCTGTGGGAAGGGGGCTGCTGCCAACCAGACAGTATGAAGGAGGAACATGAACAACAGGGCAAGTCTGGGCTGTCGGATCATCTGCTGTGGTCCTCCCGGGCGCATTCTGGCCATTCGTGACAAATGATGGCCATATTGGTATTATAGTAAACCGAAGAAGCTAATGGAGGATACCTATGGATGAAGATTTTGATCTGATTGTTGTGGGCGGCGGAGCCGCTGGTATGGGCGCAGCCCAGTATGGCGCCCGGGCCAATCTGCGTACCCTTGTGATAGAGGAGATGGCCCACGGCGGCCAGGCTCTGCTCATAGACAAGCTTGAAAACTATCCCGGCCTGGTTCCCGTGGTTGATGGTTACACCTGGGCTGAGAATATGCGAAGCCAGGCAGAGGAGTTTGGTGCCGAAATACGGTCGGGTAGCGTCAATGCCATCCGGAAGGAAGACCACCGTATGGCGGTGGAGACCACAGACGGTACCCTTCATGCCAAGGCGGTGGTACTGGCCACAGGGGCAAAACACCGGCATGTGGGCGTAAAAGGAGAAGAGGAATTTGCCGGACGCGGCGTGTCGTATTGCGCCACCTGCGATGGCCCCTTCTTCAAGGGCAAGCCCATGGTGGTGGTCGGCGGCGGTGATGCGGCCTGTGACGAGGCCATGTACCTGTCCAAACTGACGGACAGGATCATAATGGTACACCGCAAGGACCGATTCAGGGCCCAGAAAGCCCTGGCCGATCGGGTATTGTCCAATCCCAAGATAGAAATGCATTGGGACACCGTCATCGATGAGAATAAAGGTGACAAGTCCGTCAATGCCGTAACCTTGCGCAATCTGAAGACCGGCGAAACAACCGAGGTGACAGCGTCGGCCGTATTCGTATTCGTTGGCTCCATTCCCCAGACCGCTGCGGTACCCCCGGAGGTGGCCCGGGATGAAGCGGGATCCATTGTCACCAACGACCGCATGGAGACCAGCCTGCCTGGTCTATATGCGGTCGGCGATGTGCGGACAACGCCCTTCAGGCAGGTGATAACTGCCGTGGCTGACGGGGCTGTGGCTGCCCATTGCGCAGCGCAGTACATAGATGAACTGGAAGGTCATGCCTACAAGTAGGCAGCCCCGCAGGATGCCGGGGGTGTCAGGCCTGGTCATGATAGCCCTGGTCGCTCTGACCCTGGCCGGTCTTGCCTTGGTTCCCTCCTCCTGTGCTCCTGTCCATGCTGTTGTCGAATCTGCCGGACAGGACAATGCAGAGGTCTCTGCAGGCCTGCCTCCTGCAGGTCTCGGATCCACCGGGACAGACAGTGCTTCCCGTGAAACAGGCACAAGCCAGGGTCCGGGCGTGGATGCCCATTCTTTCTGGTCGCTCTCCGGGGTAGACCAGGAACTGGCCCTGGATGCCCTCATGCTGGATATGAGTGATGAGGAGCGTCTGGGACAACTGTTCATGCTCTCCTATGGGGGAGATGTCCCGACGCCGCTTCTGTATTCCTGGATACGCCTGCGCGGACTGGGAGGTGTGAAGATCTTCGGGTGGAATGCCGACGATACCGCCAGGCTGGGAGCTGCCATATCCGCCATCCAGGAAGCTGCTTCCAGGGGACCCCATGATGTGCCACCTTTCGTGGCCACTGATCAGGAGGGCGGCTGGATACGGCATGTCAAAGGCAATACCAGCATAACTCCCGGGAATATGGCCATAGGTGCATCGGCCTGGCCAAGCGATTCGTACCGCAGTGCCTTGTACATCGGTACGGAGCTTTCTGCCCTGGGCATCACGATGAACTTTGCTCCCACCGTAGACCTGGCTACACGCCCGGATTCCACCATCATCGGTTCCCGGGCCTTCTCCCATGACCCTGTGGATACTGCTGTCCTGGCCGCAGCCTGGGTGCGCGGCATGGCGGATTCAGGCATTTTTGCAACCGCAAAGCACTTTCCCGGCCATGGAGACACCGCACTTGATTCCCATGGAGTCCTGCCGGTGCTCGACATCGACATGGAAACCCTCTGGAACCGTGAGCTGGTTCCTTACCGCATATTGGTGGCCGAAGGTCTTCCTGGCATCATGAGCGGCCATCTGTCGTACCCGCTCATCACGGGAAACCGTGAACCGGCCTCGCTTTCATCAACCATGATAAATGGCTTGCTCAGGGAACGCATAGGTTATGAGGGAGTGGTCATAACAGACGATCTGATGATGAATGGCGCCGCCAGCCCGGGCGGATTGGCCGAGACCTGCGAAAGGGCCATACGAGCCGGCAACGATATTCTGATGTTCAGCAAGACCCTGGCGCTGGATGACCCGGTCTGGACAAGGCTGCTGGCCTTGTATCGCCGGGATGAGACTTTCAAGGCCAGGGTGGACGAATCTGCCCGGCGGGTCATCAGGTCCAAACTGGACTGGTTGCTGCCACGGGGCGAGCGGGGTCTGTATCCCGTGGCCGACCCGGAAGCTGTCATGCGTTCCGATGAATCCCGCACCTTCTTTTTCGAGCAGGCTCTGCGGAGTGCCACGCTTCTGGGAAACGGTCCTGTGGACCCTGATGGCGTTGGACGCATGATTGTGGCTGGCCAGTTTGCAGACTTCTTTCCCGAGGCTCTGCGGAGGTTCCCCGAGGCGGAGGAGTTCCACTTTGCCTACATGCCTGCCGAGCGTGCCAATACCGAAGATATGGCCCGTTTCAAGGCCAGGCTTCCCGGAATGGATACCGTCCTGGTCTGCGTTGCAAATCCGGCCAGCGCTGAATATGCCAGGGCTGCGGTTGAGGCAGGAAAGCGGCTTCTGGTTGTGTCCGTCCTCAGTCCGGCGGCATCGGTCGAGTTCATTCCACACGGCACTGTAGCCGCGGTGTATTCCTATGCCAGGGAGTCTTTCACAGCTGCATTTGCCATTCTTGTCGGGGAGGTGGAGGC
>JAVEXH010000023.1:0-14674 GCA_034004175.1 Spirochaetia bacterium | reverse complement strand
CCCCGGAAAGCTCGGCCATGGTGGCCTCCGCCATGTCCATCAAGGAACCGATCAAGTGATAATCCTCGGGATAGATGGACAGGCAGACACAGCGGGTTGCCGAGATTTTCAGCGTATGAACGGGCCTACCCCGCATGCCATTCGGCTGGGTTCTGGTTTCCACTACCAGGCCATCATCCAGAAGTTCCTGAACAAGATCTGAAACGGTGTTGGCCCTCATTTTGAGATTTTTAGCCATTTCCATCCGTGAGATGGTGGGGTTTTCCAGAATCTGCCGGTAAATGGCTTCCTTCTTTTCACCCCGTAGACTTCTCAACCATTGCTGTTCTTTCATTGTTTTCTTTCCACATTTATTATCGCACATCGATAATAAATTTGACAACTGGATATAGCCATGATAGGATTTTTATCAGTGGTTGATAATAAATAAGGAGGGCTGATCTCGATGTCCGCTTCCGGTTCCCGACCCAATATCGTACTCATAATGACCGACCAGCAAAGGTATGATACGATCCGCGCCTTGGGATATCCCTATATGGATACCCCCAATCTTGATCGTCTGGTCAATGAAGGGGTTTCATTCACAAACCATTTTGTGACTTCCGCTTCATGCTCGCCTTCCCGGGCCAGTTTCTTTACCGGGTATTATCCTCATACAACAGGCATCTACAAGAATGCCGATGTATGGAAGCATTCCTGGGTGGAGAACCTTGCAGATGCAGGGTACCACTGCGTCAACATCGGAAAGATGCATACCTATCCTTATGAAACTCCTCTCGGATTCCATGAACGCTTTGTCGTGGAAAACAAGGACCGCTATCTGGAAGGCCGCTGGTTCTTTGACCGTTGGGACATGGCTTGCCAGGCACGGGGAGTTGTCAAACAGCAGCGGGAGATCTACCGGACCTGGCCTGGTTACAAAGACAGCCTTGGAGCCTTCGAATGGAAAATGGACGAGGATCTGCATTCTGATTTCTTCGTGGGCAACATGGCAAAATATTGGCTCCAGAACAAGCCCGCCATGGACAAGCCCTTCTTCCTGCAGATCGGTTTCCCCGGACCTCATCCGCCCTATGATCCGCCAAAACGTTACGCCGATCCTTACATGAAAAAGGATCTTCCCCTGCCTGCCGTGTCGGAAGAGGAAAAAGCTGCACAGCCACCGGCACAAAAGATGCTGCGTGAAGAGAATATAAAAGTAGACCACGACTCTGTTGTCTGGAAGGAGAATCCTTCCGCGGAAGAACTCAAGCGCATGCGGGCTTATTATTACGCAAATGTAACCATGATCGACGAGAAAATCGGGGATATCCTGAAAACCCTGGATGAAAAAGGGTATCTGGAAAATTCGATAGTCATTTTCACTTCCGATCACGGAGACTGCATGGGTGACCATGGCCATATAGAGAAATGGGTCATGTACGATGAAATAACCAGGACTCCAATGATTGTATGGGGGCCAGCCTATTTCCAGGGAGGGAGGAAAGTCGACGATCTGATCCAGCAGTTCGATCTCGTACCTGCCCTGTTTGAACTGGCCGGAGTCCAGCAGCCTGCCGGCTGGGAGGCCAAGTCTCTCCTGCCTTTCCTGAAAGAGGATCCGAAAGCCAAAGGCCGGGAGTATGTCTTCGCGGAGCAAAGCAAGGATCCAACCCTGCAAGGAACCGAGTTCATGACCATGGTAAGGAATCGCGAGTGGAAACTTGTGCACTATCTGGGAGAGAACCAGGGGGGAGAACTGTATGACCTTGCCAAAGATCCCAAGGAGCGCAACAATCTATGGAATGATCTTTCGTATGCGGACAAGAAGCGGGAACTTCTGGATGTTCTCCTCTCCTGGAGAATCAGGAGCGATGTTGCCACCGAACCTTTTTCCCGAGCCTGGCGTTAGCTGATGACTGGAATGCGAATCCATCCGCAGGAAGCGGATTCCCATAATTGCTACAGGAGGACACTGATGGGTAAGAAGAGGCTGATCGCAATCGTCGCAATGGTACTGATCGCCGCAATGAGCGTAAGCGCCGAAGGGCAGGCAGAAACAACCGAACAAGTGAAGTTTCCCACTAAACCGCTGAGAGTCCTGCTTCCTTGGGCGGCTGGCGGCAGTTCCGACATAATGCTCAGGGCACTAGCAGAGCTGTCACCAAAATACTTCGGCCAGCCCATGATCGTTGTGAACCGTGACGGAGCAGGTGGCACCATTGGAGCCGCGGAATTCGTCAGTGCAGACCCAGACGGTCATAATCTCATGATGCTCGCCATCGGAGTATTCACCACTCAGCCCTTCATGAGGGATGTCCAGTACAAGCTCGACGATTTCGAGGGAATAATCGGCCTCTCCTATGAACCGATCATCTTTGCGGTGAACAAGGACTCCCCCTACAACAGCATAGAAGAACTCGTGGCAGATGCAAAAAAAACCGGCAAAGCCTTCAAATATGGTTCTTCGGGATCAGGCAGCCTGCCGCATCTTTCCCAGGCGGCTTTTTTCGGCATGGCTGGAATCAAGGCTGACGTTGTGGCGTTTGCCGGCGGCAACCCCACCATCACGGCCCTCCTGGGTGGTCATATCGACGTAGCTGCGGCACATCCAACGGAGATCCTTCCTTTCGCCCAGGATGGTCAGCTCAAGATGCTGGGAATTTTCTCCTCCGAACGGGACCCCCGACCAGCCCTCAAGGACGTTCCTTCGTTCAAGGAAAAAGGATACGACATCAACATGGCGGTCTGGAAATTCCTGCTCGTTCCCAAGGGAACCCCCAAGGAAATCAAGGACCAGCTGCATGAAGGATTCCTGCAGATCGTGAAAGATGAGAAATTCGCCAAATTCGCCGAAACCGCCGGTCTGATCATGAATCCATACAGCGGAGACGAACTCATCGAGCGGATCCGGGCGGAAGCGGAATTTACCCATGGGGTTCTGAAGCAACTGGGCCTGGCAAAAAACTGATAATCGCAGACGATATACAGGGACGGGGCTCAAGGCCCCGTCCCTTGTCATCCCGAGGGAGCGGTTCATGAAGAAAGATTTTTTCAGCGGCATCTTCTGCATACTTCTCGGTGCGTTCATCTATCTCACCATTCCGTCTACCATTCCACACGACGACCTACTGACCCAGATGGGGCCCAGGTTCTTCCCATCGTTCCTCTCCCTGGCACTGATTCTCCTCGGATTGGTTCTATCAGTTCAGTCGTATCCCTGGAAAGCAGGATGGAAGGCATCAAAGGAACAGAGTACCACCATCCACGGTGACACCGAGGCAGAAGCAGGGGTTGTCAACAGGGAAGACGAGGCCAAGGTGCTGATGCTATTCATCATCATGGTTTTTGCCAGTGTGCTGCTCGGTTTTTTCCGGTATATCGTTGCCATGCCAATTGCTGCCACAGCAATGCTCGCTCTGTACAAGGTGAAGAAGTGGCAATACTACCTCATCTTGTATGTATTCATCCTCCTGTTCTATTTCGTCTTCGTCAAACTCATGTACGTCCAACTTTGATACTTCAAATTTTGATACTGCAAACTTTGAATCGAGGATTCCCCATATGATAGGAAATATCCTTGCCAATCTTCTGACTCTCCAGAACCTGTTGTATATCAACATCGGGCTCGCTGCGGGCATCGTCATCGGGGCTCTGCCAGGCTTGACCGCCACCATGGGCGTGGCACTTCTGTTGCCCCTCACCTACGGCCTCTCCCCCATCACAGGCATCCTGCTGCTGCTCGGTGTATATTGCGGGGGTATATACGGCGGGTCCATCACCGCGATTCTCATAAAGACACCGGGAACGCCCGCTTCGGCCGCTACCATCCTGGATGGCTACCCTCTGGCACGCCAGGGGCGGGCTGGACAAGCCCTGAGCATGGCTCTCATCGCCTCGACAATTGCCGGACTTTTCAGTGCCATGGTGCTGCTACTGGTTGCCCCGCAGCTGGCGCGCTTCGCCCTGCGGATAGGCCCTGCAGAATACTTTGCCCTGGCTGTTTTCGGACTCACCATCATATCCAGCGTAAGCGGTAAATCCATCGTCAAGGGGCTCATCATGGGAGTCCTTGGCATGCTTATCGCCACGATAGGACTGGACCCAGTGGGAGGATTTGACCGCCTGACCTTCGGTTTCAGAAACCTGATGGGAGGGATCAGCCTCATTCCCGCAATGATCGGACTCTTCGCCATTTCCGAAATCCTGGAAAAGGCCAGAACGGTAAATCTCGACATGGAAATTGTGGGAGAATTCCAGAATCAGAAACTGCCCAAGGGTTCGATCCTGGCAAGCATGAAAACAATCATCAAGTCCAGCGCCATCGGAACCTTCATCGGCGCGGTTCCTGGAACCGGTGCTGCAATAGCATCTTTTTTAAGCTACAACGAGGCCAAAAGATCATCCAAAACTCCCGAGAAGTTCGGAACTGGTCATCTGGAAGGAGTCGCTGCTGCGGAAGCAGGCAACAACGGCGTAACCGGTGCCACGATGATTCCCCTGCTGACCCTTGGAATTCCCGGTGATACGGTTACAGCGATCATGCTTGGAGCCCTCATGCTCCATGGAATAACGCCAGGTCCCCAGCTCTTTGTCCGGCAGAAAGAGTGGGTCTACGCCATAATGCTCGGACTCCTGGTTGTGAATTTGTTCATGTACATACAGGGAAAGTTCTTCATCAAGGCTTTCATCAACGTCACAAAAGTTCCCGTCAAAATCATGATCCCGGCCTTGTTCATTCTTTGCGTCATTGGATCCTTTGCGGTGAACAATACGATCTTCGATGTTGGCGTCATGTTGGCTTTCGGAGCATTTGCGTATTTCCTGAACCGCCTCGATTTCCCTACTACGCCAATGGTGATTGCCATCATCCTTGGCCCGATGGCGGAGAGCAATTTACGCCGGGCCCTTACGATCTCGGATGGCAACTATATGACCTTCATCACCCGTCCGATAAGCGCCTTGTTCCTTGCGGTTTCCGTCCTTACCTTTCTGGTGCCAATCATCAAACGGATTGTGTCCCGGAAAAAGACAGCCTGACGGAAGGGTTCCAGTGGATCTGACAGAGCGATTCAAGCGGTTCAGTAAATTCTGGGCACGGGAAGACACAGACAGGCCAAGCTTCGGCTTCGGCATACCTTTCCCGGCTAAAAGCCTTCAGGCGGGCCTTCCTTACCTGAAAGACGGCGTACGCCTATTTCCCGGCGACTTCAACGTAGAAGAATTCCGGGAAAGCTATGAACTTTTATACCATCAGTGGGAAGCCGTTGACCAGGATGCATTCTGGACAGCAGTACCCTGGAACGGAGTTCCCTGGTTCGAGGCGATGGCAGGATGTGGAATCGCATCCAATTCCTCTGGATTCGATGCTCTGCCAATCAACCTGCCCCTGACAGATCCCGGGATTCTAGGCTTTGCGCCAGAAACCCGTTGGACAGAAAAATACCGGAACTTCCTTGATCTGCTGGGAGATCTATCGGGGGGCCGATTCCCTGTAGGTCAACCAATACTCCGGGGAATCATGGATACCCTGGGTGCCATGGCCGGTAATGAAAATTTCATCTATACCCTCTACGACAATCCCGATGAAATTGCAGCCCGGGCCGATGAAGTTGCCAAGTTGCTGATCGGGGTCCTGAAGGACACCGTGAACCGGATAGCTCCCTACCACGGTGGAACCTGTCTGGGTTTCTACAATCTCTGGGCTCCAGGCCCGGCCGCCTGGTTCCAGGATGATCTGGCTGTACTCTTTTCTCCGGAACAGTACCGTGAACTCTGCGGGGGACTTCTACAGGAATTATCATCATCCTTCCCGTATACGATGTTCCATCTGCATCCGGCTGCTTTCCAGCATCTGGATACCCTTCTGGAAATAAAAGAGCTATCAGCCATTCAAGTGAACCGCGACCTTGCCGGTCCTTCGGTGGGAGAGATGCTTCCTGCCCTGAAGAAGATACAGGAGCACAAGAGCCTCGTCGTACAGGGCATCCTGGACGAGGACGACATCAATCATCTTGCCCGGAGCCTGGAGCCGCGGGGTCTGCATTTTACCTGCATGGTACCGGATTTTGCCGGAGCGGAAAAACTTCGAGTCTTTTTAGCCCGTAGTTTTGGTTGGTAAGGGAGTAAACACACGATGGGACCATCTGATGACAACCGCAAAAAAGCACGTAGCGATGGCATGGTTGCCTCGATACTCCGGGACGTATCATTGCCGAAGATGTGCCTGCTCCGGCAGGAATTCGATCCGCGGAAGATTGATGATATAGAAAGTGCAGTCCGCGAGGCACTCAGAAGACAGGGAACCCTGGAACGGGTTCAGCCTGGTACCGAGATTGCGGTCACCGCCGGCAGCCGTGGCATTGCGAACATTGCGCTCATCCTCCGGACAGTGGTCGCCGAGCTTGTGAGGGTTGGTGCACGCCCCTTCCTCGTGCCCGCCATGGGAAGCCACGGCGGCTGCACCGGAGCAGGACAGAAAAAGGTTCTGGAAGGCTATGGCATCACAGAAGAATTCACAGCGTGCCCGATCCGCTCGAGCATGGAAACCATCCAGATTGCCGAGACTCCTTCCGGACTGCCTGTATACATCGACAAGCATGCCTTCGAGGCCGCGGGAATCGTGGTGGTCAACCGGATCAAGTACCATACAGCCTTCCGCGGCATCTACGAAAGCGGTCTGCTCAAGATGATAACCATAGGACTAGGAAAGCAGAAGGGAGCTGAACTCTGCCACGGCCTGGGACTCAGGTCCATGAGCAGAAGCATCCAGGAAATTTCCGGTGCTGTCATAGCCACAGGGAAAATCCTGTTCGGGCTTGGCATTGTTGAAAATGCCTACGACCAGACACGTACAATCCGCGCCATCCCCGCGGAAGCTCTTGCAGACGAGGAGCCAGCCCTGCTCATGGAGGCCAAGGAGCACATGCCCTCCATCCCCTTCGAAGAGATAGATGTGCTTGTCGTGGACGAGATTGGCAAGGATATCTCCGGCGGGGGAATGGATCCAAACATCACAGGGACCTTCGTTGATCCCCTCATGGAAGGGGGAATCCGGGTACAGAGGACCGTGGTCCTGAAACTTACAGAAGAAACCCGGGGAAATGCCACTGGTCTCGGAAGGGCGGATTTCACCACCCAGAAAGTCTTCGATGATTTTGACTTCGAGGCTACCTACCCGAACATCCTTACACCAAAGATCATTCCGCCAGGGAAAATTCCTTTAGTGCTGGCCACTGATGCTTTAGCCATAAAAGCGGCCATCAAAACCTGTGAGGGACTGGACACCAGGCCTCCCCGTATCGTGCGTATCAAGAACAGCCTTACCTTGGACCGCCTGTTCATTTCAGAAGCACTTGTCGGAGAAGCGAAGATGCATCCTGAAGTAAAAAAGGTATCGTTGCCGGAATTCTGTGAATTTGACGAAGGAGGAAACCTTAGTTCAGTGTGGGAGTAGCCCTCAGCCAAAATGGAATTATTTGCGCTTTGATCCGCCGCCCCCCAGCCCGAACAGCTTGGCCAGGTTCGACAAGCCCTTGCCGCCCTTGGCAGCTCCAAAAGCACCGCTCCTGGCCTTGGCTCTGCCATTCTTGCCGGTCAGGCTCTCCATTGACTCATCGGTGCCGGATACCAGGACTATGTCGCCCGGCCGGAAGCGGTAATCAGGGGTAATCAGGCCGTATTCCTCGTGCTCGCCGTTCTTCACCGAGATGAGGTTAAGTCCGTATTTTTTGCGCAGGTTCACTTCGAGCAGGGATTGGCCCACAAACCGGGCAGGCATCTCAAGTTCGGCTATGACAAGCTTTCCTGACACAGGCAGATAGTTCAGCAAGGTGGATGAGAGCATCAGGGGTGTTATGCGCTTGGCCGCTTCACGGTTCGGGAAGACTATCTTGGTGGCTCCGACCATTTCCAGGATTTCCGCATGGCCTTCGGTGACCGCCTTCACGATGATCTGGTCTATGCCTATCTTGCGGCAGTAGCTGGTGGCCAGGATGGACGCTTCTATCTTCTCGCCAAGGTCTATGACCACGCCGTCTATCGTGCTGGGCAAGGCACGGCGCAGACTCTCTTCATTGAGGACGTCCATGATCACCGCGCTGATGGGTTGATCCTTGTAAGCCTCTATGACTTCACGATCCTTGTCAATTATCAAAACCTCCACATCAAGTTCCAGAAGCTCCTCCAGCACGTTCTTGCCGAAATAGCTCAGACCGATTATCGCAAACTGCTTCATGGTTTCATCCCAACAATATGTCGGCTTCGGGATAGACAAAGAGTGCTTCCCGCCGGACCCGGCCAGGGAACGCGAGGGCTATGAGCCCGACGCGCCCGGCGAACATGGTTGCAATCACCACCAGCTTGCCCGCCCAACTCAGCTGGGCAGTGTACCCAAGGGACAGGCCAACAGTACCGAAGGCCGATACAACCTCAAACAAAAGCTGGCTGGAATCCGCTCCCCGGGGTCCTTCTATCAGGCTCAGGGCACCGGCAGCCACGACCAGTATCAACAACGCCTTGAGGAAATACATGACCGCCGCGTTTATGGTTCCAGCAGACAGGCGCCGCTTGAACACATTTATCTCACCCCGTTCGTCGGGGCGCTTCAGCATTACGACCAGTATCAGGTAGGCGGTGCTAAGTTTTATACCGCCGGCAATGGAACCAGGTGCACCGCCTATGAACATCAGGACAAGGGTAAGCAGTTTGGACGACTGCCGCAGCTCGGCCTGGGGCACTGCGTTGAAACCTGCAGTACGCGGAGTTATGGACTGGAAAAGGGCATTCATGAGCTTGTCGCCTGTCCCCATAGCCTCGAAGGTGTTGCCTTCTTCCAGAATGAAAAAGCACGTTGCGCTTGCCACTACAAGCACGGAAGTAATGGTCAGGATCAGCTTTGAATGGTAACTGAGGGCTTTGCGCTTTCCCCTCAGCCGCCGCGAGATATCCTGAAGGACAATGAATCCGATTCCTCCGGTGACAATCAGGAAAGATATGATGCCCAGCAGCGGCGCATTGCCATTGAAGCTTTCCAGGCTGTCGGGGAATACAGAGAATCCGGCATTGCAGAAAGCTGAAACCGCATGGAACACCGCGGTGAAGACCCGGCTTCCACCGGTGCCTCCAGGCCCCATCGCCACCCCGGGAACTCCGGCTGAAGCTGCTGTGCCGGTTGTGTCCACCGGTAAAACCAGATAAATGCCCAATGCTCCAACAGCTTCAATCACTATGGTAAAGACAACAATGTTCCGGACTATCTTGATCGGGTCAAACTCCACGCCATCTATGGAGAAGCCGCGTATGGTTCCAAGACGCCTGAAGGGCAAGCGTCGACCAGGAACTATGAGCAACAGGGAAGTAAAGGAAATGATACCCAGACCGCCTATCTGTATGAGCAGCAAAATAACGATCTGGCCGAAGCGGCTGAAATCCGCAGTGTCTATGGTTACCAGGCCGGTGACGCAGACCGCCGAGGTGGCAATGAACAGCCTGTCCACCAGCGGAGGATGGTCCGGTGATCCCGCAGGCCAGGCTGCAGGCAAGGACAGAAGCAGTGTACCGATGCAGATCACCACCATGAAGAACGTCAGGAGGTACAGGGCATCCGAGCGACGATACTGGTTCATATTACTGCATGACCTTCAGCCGGTAGCCCACCCCTGGTTCGGTAAGCAGAACCGTGGGTGTAGCTGGGTCAAGTTCTATCTTTTTGCGGAGCTGGTTCACATATACCCGGAGGTTGTTGTATTCCTCTTCCATGGCAGGGCCCCAGACTTCCCGCAGGATCTGTTTGCGGGTCATGATCTTGCCGGCATTGCGGATGAACACCAGAAGCAGTGACCACTCGGTTGGTGTCAGGCGCTCCTCCACGCCATTGCGGAAAGCCTCACGGGTCTCCACATTCACCGCCAGGGCACCAACAGGCACTATGCCGCTGGCAGTGGTTTTAGGCGAACGATGGCGCAGGGCAACCCTGATGCGGGACAGGAGTTCGCCAGTGCCGAAGGGCTTGGTTATGTAGTCATCCGCCCCGGCATCCAGGAGATCCATCACCTCCGCTTCGGCGTCCCGGACCGACACTATGATGACAGGCGTTCCCCCGCGTTCACGTATGCCTTTCAGGACCTGCCTGCCATCCATGTCCGGCAAACCAAGATCCAGGAGCACGATGTCCGGCCGGGCTCCGGCAAATTGCCGCAGACCAGCCTCGGCAGAGTCAGCCTCGTACACGTCAAACTGGTTCTTTTCAAGAAACAACTTGAGCAGCCTGCGAATCTGCAGATCATCATCGATCACCAGGATGGTCGTCATTGCCCGCCTCCTGCCGCAGCGTCCAGGGGCAGGTCGACCTCAAGGACCAATCCACCTCCAGGGGCTGTACAGGCACAGATGGTGCCTCCATGGGCTTCCACTATGCCCCGGGATATGGACAGACCGAGCCCACACCCCTGGCGCCCAGTGCTGTTGGTACCCCGGTAGAAGGTATCAAACAAGGTTGCCAGTTCCCGCTGGGGAACACCAGGTCCGTTGTCGGAGAAACGCAGCAGGGCATGCCCAAGGGAGTCTTTCCCGCTTTCAAGTTGATACTCGATGGATAGAACCGAACCATCCGGGGTGTAGGCGGCAAAATTCCGTACTATGTTCCTGAACACCTGAACCATCAAGACCTGGTCGACCATAAGCTCCGCATCATGGCAACTCGGTGCAATCACAATTTTCCGCAAGCCTGCTTCCGGACCCAACGAGGTCTGGGCGGCTCCGAGAAGTTCTTCCACATAGGTCTTCTCAGGCCGTGGCCGTAGTGCACCGGTCTCCAGCCGGCTCATGGACAGGAGATCCTCCACCAGGGAATTCAGCTTGTCGGCGGCTATGAGGGTTTCAGACAGCAGTGCGTTCCGCAGATGAGGATCATCGGCAGCATTGCCATCCAGCAGGCCACTGGCAGCCCCTTTTATGGTAGTAAGTGGTGTCCGCAGTTCATGTGACACATGGTTGAGGAGAATGCGCGAGAGGCGAACCGATTCTTCTGCCAGTTTGTGCTTTTCGTTTTCTCCGGACAGAATCTCCCTTTCGAGGGCCAGAGCCAGATTGCCCGCCAGGGTTGCCAGGAGCTCCCGACTTTCACCGCTGATGGATTTATTACCGATGCCCGATTCAGCAGAGCCGGTGCCGGATACAAACAGCACCCCGAGAGATGAGTCAGGGGCTCCCAGAGGCAGGTAGAGCCTGTATTCCCCATCCTGCAGACTCTGGTTCCCGGTAAAACAGCGCTGAACCATACCCTCGTCAACATCAAGCTTGGCTGCAGTGCCAGAATCGCTGTCATCGGACCGCAAAGGATGCAGCAGATCCAGTTTGCCCGTCTCGTCCTTCAGGAAGATACAGATGCGTACCCCCAGGTGCTCTGCCACATAGGCGGAACCGGTTTTTCCTATCTGCCCCATCCCGCGAACCCTGGATAGAATGCGTGAAAAACCGTACAACAGGGCCATCCGCTTTTCCCTGATGGAAAGTGCCGCTTCCTTGTCTTTGAGCCTGGATGTGAGGAAGCCCCCGACAAAGGCAACCAGGAAGAAGGCAACGAACATGAGCACGTCTTCAAGGCTGCCGATGGAGAAGGTAAGCCGTGGCGGTATGAACAGGAAATTCCACAGCAAGGCACTGGTCGCCGCTGCTGCAATAACCACGACGCGTCCACAGGCAAAAGGCAGGGAAATGATGGCCAGAAGATAGAGTATGGATATGCCCCGGTAACCAAGAACCGGCATGGCTGCAAGACCGAAGAGGGTTACTGCTGACAACACTAGAACAGCAACAGGGATACCCTTCGTCGAGCTGAACCAGGAATTCAAGGTAAGGCTTCGCTGTCGTGAAGGGACTGGATTCTTGCCCCGGAGAACGATGAGATCCAGCTCTCCTGATTCCCTCAGCACACTTTCCATGACGCTGCGCCGTCCGATCAGGGACACTGCTCCCGCTTCGGTCTTGCCGATTACCAGGGTACTTGCCTTTTTGATCCGTGCGTAGCGGACTATGGAAGCAGCTACATCATCATCGGGCACCGACAGGACTTCTGCTCCCAGGCTGCGGGCAAGGTCAAGGTTACGCTCGAGGGATGCGGAATCCACTTCCGGGCCGGCCCCGCGGACATGAAGGGCTGTCCAGGGTATGTTAAGCCGACGGGCCATGGCGCCGGTCCAGCGTATGAGGTAATCCGAATTGCTGCTGCCGCTCACTGCCACGAGGTAGTGGTCAGCGTGACCACTGGCCGAGCGGGGAGAGCTGTCACCATCCATGGGTCAACAGTACCACCGCCAGGCCTGTCGAGTATATTAAGAGACCATTAAGATTTGTGCCTGAGCCATTAGTGGAGCGTTAATTCTTGAATCAGTGCATCCGGCTCCGCTCTTGCATCCGCTCCGACGATCCCGTTCGTCAGGTTTTATTTGCACCCTGGATACCCTATAATGACAAGCAGCAATCTTCCCGAGGAGCCCGCCATGCTTGCAGTACATGTCTTCATACAGGTAAAACCGGAGTATATCGACGCCTTCATCAGGGCCACAGAGGACAATTCCCGCAACAGCCTGCAGGAGCCGGGCATAGCCCGTTTCGACCTGATCCGCCAGATCGATGACCCTACCCGCTTTGTACTGGTGGAGGTGTATATCGACGAGGCCGCCCCGGCCAGGCACAAGGAGACCGCCCACTATGCCCGCTGGCGGGATGCGGTGGCCCCCATGATGGCAGAGCCCCGCAGCAGCCTGAAGTACGAGACCCTGTTCCCGGCGGCCGAGGCAGGGTGGAAATGCCGCTGAACTTCGAGTTTGCCACCGCCGGGCGCATCATCTTCGGCTCCGGGTCGATGGCCAAGGCCGGCCCGGCTGCCAGGGCACTGGGCAGCAAGGCCTTGCTGGTCACCGGCATGCATCCCGAGCGCCACGCGCTCTTGCTGGCCGCCCTGGCCAGCCAGGGCATCACAGCCGAGAACATCCGGGTGGCAGGAGAGCCGACTGTGGACGATGCCAGCGGGGCCGCCGAACGCGGGCGGGCCGCGGGCTGCGACTTCGTCATAGGCTGCGGCGGCGGCAGTGTCATCGACCTTGCCAAGGCCAGCGCCGCCCTGCTGACCAACCCCGGCGACCCTCTGGATTACCTGGAAGTAATAGGCCGTGGTCAGACCTTCTCAGCCCGGCCGGCCCCCTGTCTGGCCATTCCGACCACCGCGGGCACTGGCTCCGAGGTCACCCGCAACGCGGTTCTGTCTTCCCCGGAGCACGGGGTTAAGGTGAGCATGCGACACCCTGCCATGCTGCCAGCCATCGCTATTGTCGACCCCCAGCTGTGCCTGGCCATGCCGCCCGGCCTCACGGCGTCAACCGGCCTCGATGCCCTTACCCAGCTGCTCGAAGCCTTCATCAGCATAAAAGCCAACCCTCTGACCGACGGCTTCTGCCGCCAGGGCCTGCCCCTGGCCGTGCGTTCCCTGGCCAAGGCCTTTCATTACGGATCTGACCTGCAGGCCCGGGAAGACATGTCACTGGCCAGCCTGCTTGGTGGCCTGGCCCTGGCCAACGCCGGCCTGGGAGCCGTTCACGGCTTCGCCGGCCCCATCGGAGGCGCCTTCCCGATAGCCCACGGCACCATCTGCGCAGCCCTGTTGCCCGGTGCCATGAAGGCAAATCTGGCGGCCCTGCGCAGCCGCCTGTCTGACTCGCCTGCCCTGCCAAAACTGGAAGAATTCGCCCGGATGGCCGGCTGCAGTTCGGCGGATGAAGGCATAGGCTGGCTCGAGGACCTGTGCCGACAGCTGAAGGTGCCGCCCTTGTCTGCCGATGGTATCAAACCAAAGGATTTCACTGCTCTGGTGGACAAGGCCAAGCAGGCCAGCAGCATGAAGGGCAATCCGGTGGTGCTCAGCGATGAGGAACTGATCGGGATACTGGAGGGGGCGAGCCGCGGTGCCAGAACCGCGGAGTCTACAGCGGAAACAGAGCCGGATCTCCAGTCCAGGCTTGAACACATCTATCCGGATGGGCCTGTGGAGTCTCGAGCAAGTGTTATCCTGTATGGCGGCAGGAAGTGACCCTGCAGAAATGGCATCATCGGCGTATCCAATGGCAGGGATGATGCCTTGCTTAAAGACCATGCTGATAGTATATTCAAACCAGACCAGATCTGGTTTGAATCAAGGCTTTTATGATAGTCAATACCATCACTGACGCCAAAGCCCAGCTCTCTTCCCTGATAGAGCGGGTACTGCAGGGAGAAGAAGTGATAATAAAGCGGGCGGGCAAGCCAGTGGCCCGCCTCTCGGCGTATACAGACCGGGTAGTCGATCGCCAGCCTGGGGCCTTGGCCGGAAAAATCTTCATCGCTCCCGACTTTGACGAGCTTCCACCCGAGCTTGAACAGGCTTTTGGTATGGTAGACCAGGATTACCAGCTTCCCGTTGCCTGAAGTAGCTCTCTAAACCCAGAAACCCTCCATCTCTTTCATGGTCGGCGGCTCGGCCCCCTGCTTGGTGCACACCAGAGCCGCTGCCTTGTTGGCAAACCCAAGAGCATCCACCAGTTCAGCCTCGCTCAGGCCCTGGATGGCCCGGCGACTCATCCTGCCGTTCAGCTCCAGCCAGGACAGGAAACCGGCATGGAAGGTGTCGCCCGCCCCGATGGTATCGGCCACCTTGACCCTG
>JAVEXH010000418.1:0-3159 GCA_034004175.1 Spirochaetia bacterium | reverse complement strand
ACAGCCAGAACAATGACAAGAAGTAGTACCAAAGCAGAGTACAAGGCTGGAGACCTGGATGTTTTCATTGCATTCATCACATGATCTTATCACGGAATTGAATACCAATACACTGGATTGATGTTCAGCATGGTTGTATTACAGGATTTCTGTATTGTTCCGATAATCGTACTGAGTCTCTTTGTTCAAATAATGTTACTGAGGCCTATAGCCGATAGGAGAATCCACTAGCGGCCGAAAGGATTTTTATGACTGCATCGAAGGTTCGCACCAAGTTCCGGGTTTTCTGGTCAGTTGTGTGCGTCCTGTTCATGCTGGTCTCTCCCGCCTTTGCCGGTGGCTCCAAGGAAGTGGTGCCGGGCACGGTGGAGGGGCTGGAGAACTGGCAGGCTGATTTCGATGTGACGGGCATGAAGCCCGGAGTCTACAACATCCTGGTGGAGGGCTCCGATGCGGCAGGGAATTCTGCGGTTGCTGGCCCTTTCAATGTCCGCATAGATCCTGAAACGGACCTGCCCAAAGTTTCCATTTCATATCCACCAGCAGCCACACGCATCGGTGGCCGATTGGTGATGGTAGGCACCTGCAATGACGATGATGAGGTTGAGCGGGTCGAGTGGCGGATTGGTGAGGGCGAGTGGACTCTGGCGGACGGCAATGATTTCTGGGCCATTGCGATGGAGCCTGGAACCTTGTCGGATGGCACGTACCGTATCGGTGTGCGCGGGGTGGATATCTACGGTACTGCAGGGCATGAGAGTGTGGTTCCCCTGGTTTTTGACAGCAGTATTCCCTATGTCGAGGTGGATTCCAGGCAGTCCGGTGCTTTGGCAGCCGGCAGGGTAGGGCTGGACGGGCGAGCCCTGGATGCCAATGGAGTTGCCCTGCTTGAAGTTTCCATGGACGGCGGCCAGAACTATGCGCCGGTCAAACTTTCAGGCAAGAAAGGTGCGGATACCCGGTTTTCGTATACCCTGGACAGCAAGAAGCTTGCCGACGGGCCTTTCGTGGTCTGGTTCAAGGTTACCGACAAGGCCGGCTCGACAGGATTCTCTCCCTTCCTTCTTATGGTGGACAATAGGCCGCCACAGATTGAATTGTTCTCTCCTGGGGTCGATCAGCCGGTAAACGGTAGTTTTGTGGCCATTGGTGCGGCCCGTGATGATGTGGGTCTGGCTTCCCTTGAATGGTCTCTGGCAGAGGCCTCCGGAACGATAGCCCTGGAAGCCGGCAATCCATACTGGGTACTGCCACTGTCTGTCCCCGGGGGCAAGAAGCCAGCCAAGGCGCGGTTGCTCTTGAAGGCAACCGACGTGGCCGGCAATGTGACAACCCTCACAGTTAATCTGGCTGTAGACCCCCTGGCTGACCTTCCGCTGGTAACAATTGTTTCGCCGGAATCCGGTAAGGTGGTGGCTGGCGACTTCCTGCTGACTGGTACGGTGAAAGACGACGATGCTGTGACAGCCATATGGTATCGCCTGGATGATGGCGAACCAGTAAAGGTGCCGGTCACTGGTGCTTTTGCCGTGCCTGTTTCCGCCTCGGGAATGGGCAAGAGGATACTGTCAGTCTGGGCAGAAGATATAACCGGACTGGTTGGCATGCCTGTGGCTGTGCCACTGATCCAGGCTGGTGATCCGGTACGCATCGATCTTGAACAAGTGTCTGTACCCGGCCCGGACAAGACTACGGTGGATGGGCCTTTTGTTCCCGGTGTGGAACTGGCACCGGACTCAGGAGCTGTCCTGCGGGGAAAGGCCGAAGGCGGTAGCCGGATTGTATCCCTGGCCTATGCCTGGGCCGGGGCTGCTCCCCAGGCTCTGGCAGTTCCGAAGGGAGGAGGGCCGGTGTCTTTTTCGGTGCCTCTACCAAAGGATGGTCCCTGGGGCTCCGTAGATCTCGAGATCCTTGCCACCGATGAGCATGGCCGTGAAGCCACCTTCCGGTCTTTGATCTATCTGACCAACTTCACCCGGACCAGGGGTGATCCTCTGGTTCGTTTTGATGATCCCTTGCCTGGCCCTGATGGCCTGCGTCTCCTTGGCTCTGACAGACCATTGGTTGGTTCCTTTTCAGGGGCTGTCATAGCCAGGGTCGAGCTGGAACCGGCTTCGGAATTTCTGAGCATAAACGCCGATCAGGACCGCATCCTGATCAGGGCCATAGCTGAGGGCCCACCTGCAAGGCACAGGGTTGTGGTTGGAACGGACAAGGGTCATGTATTCCGGTCGGAAGAGCTGTATCTGGGAACAGACCTGACTCCTCCGGTTCTGGATATGCCTGCCTTGCCTGCCTTCGTGGGCCAGGGCGTTGAACTGGCAGGGACTGCCACGGATGGTTCGGGTATAGCCAGTCTGCGAGCCAGG
Organism: Spirochaetia bacterium; assembly: GCA_034004175.1. Lineage (GTDB taxonomy): Bacteria > Spirochaetota > Spirochaetia > Treponematales > UBA12059 > MIBM01. The sequence goes on along the minus strand of JAVEXH010000418.1, from coordinate 790 downwards.
CTGCGTGGCCAGTCCGCCTGGAATGACATCGAGGTTTCCGGTGAAGCAGGCCGGGATGAGTTTGCCTTTGCATTGCCGCTGGATGGTGTGGCCGATGGGCCGGTATTCATCGAGGTGGAAGCCGCCGACCCGTCCGGGCAGACCAGCCTGAAGCTGCTTGCCACGGTGAAGGATACCCAGCCGCCGCTGTTCAGGCCCGTTACACCCGAACCTGCGGAGCCTGGGGCCTACCGCGTTGCGGGCTTCATCCGCGATGCCGGAGGCGTGGCCGCCGTGGAAGGACCCGATGGTGCGCTGCAGCCTGCCCCTGATGGCTTCATAAGCCTGATCGTCAGGCCTGCTGCTGAAGAACGACCGGTGCTCAAGGTCTCCGACAGGGCAGGCAACAGCGCTGAGCTGGCCTTGCCCTGGAACGACGTAGTCCTGTCAGCGGCTCCGGCCGCAGCTTCCCAGCCAGCCGCTGCGGATCCGGCAGCTCCGGCCAGCAAATCGCCTCCCAAGCCAGAGCTGACCCTGCTCTGGCCACCAGCCGGCGAGGTTCTGGATGGTGATTTTACTGCGGTGGTGCGGGTACGTTCCTCGGATCCGCTGGCAACGCTCGGCTGGACTGGCGGTGGATCCTCAGGTGCTCTGGATCCGGCTGAAGGAGCCATTCATGTGCTACGGGCTCCTGCGGGAGCTCCCGGTGTGCGGAAGCTCGGTTTCTCTGTCAGCGCCAAGACTCTGGCCGGTGGTGCTGCAAGCCTGTCTGTTCCCTTGTCCACGGATTCGGCCAAGGCCGCTCCGCTGG
>JAVEXH010000417.1:0-3160 GCA_034004175.1 Spirochaetia bacterium | reverse complement strand
CCTGGACGAGCTCTTTGCCGATATCCCGGCTGCCAAGCGCTACCCCAAGCTGGGCCTGGGCGAAGGCTTGTCGGAGATGGAAGTCCTGCGGGAGCTGGAATCCCTGTCATCACGGAATGTTGCAGCCTCTGCCTGCGCCTGGTTCCTCGGCGCCGGAGCCTACAACCATTTCATCCCTTCCACGGTTGCTGCCCTTGCCACCCGCGGCGAGTTCCTGTCGGCTTATACTCCATACCAGCCGGAAGTCTCCCAGGGAACCCTGCAGGCTATCTTCGAATACCAGTCCATGGCTTCAAATCTGCTTGGCGTGGACACGGTGAACGCGTCCCATTACGACGGTTCTACCGCCCTGGCCGAGGCCCTGCTGATGGCCATGAACAGTGGTGGGGAATCCCGACCCAAGCTTATGATTCCGGCTGCCCTGCATCCGGAGTACAAGGAAGTAATAAAAACCTACATGGCCGCCTTCCCGGTGGAGCTTGTGGAATATACCGAAGCTCCGGCCATTGCGGTAGCCAGGGCCGATAACGCCACCGCCTGTTTCGTGGTGGCCTATCCTGATTTCGAAGGCCGCATCCACGATCTGACCGGTATTGCCGACAAGGTGCATGCAGCCGGTGCCATGTTCATCGTCCACGCCGACCCCATCATGCTTGGCCTCCTCAAAAGCCCTGGAGAGATGGGTGCTGACGTGGTTACCGCCGAGGGGCAGAGCCTGGGCAATGCCATGAACTATGGCGGCCCCTTCCTCGGCATGATGGGTGCAGCCCAGAAGTACGTACGCAAGATGCCGGGCCGCATCGTAGGCCAGGCCGCCGACCATGAGGGCCGGCGAGGCTTCGTACTTACCCTGTCTGCCCGGGAACAGCACATACGCCGCGAGAAGGCTGTATCCAACATCTGCTCCAATCAGGGTCTGGTCATGCTGATGACCACCATATACCTGGAGGCCCTGGGCAAGAATGGCCTCAAGGCCGTAGCCGAACTGTGCTGGAACAAGTCCCACTATGCCGCTGCCGAGATTGCCAAGGTTCCCGGTTTTGCGGTGGAACCCGGCATGTTCTTCAAGGAATTCGTGGTTAAAACGCCACGTCCGGCGGCGGAAATCGCAGAGAAACTGGAGAAGCGCTGCATAGTCCCCGGCCTGCCCCTGTCCCGGTACTACAAGGACAGGACCCATGAACTGCTGGTCTGTGTAACCGAGATGAGCACCAAGGCCCAGATAGACCTTCTGGCCCAGTCCCTGGCGGAGGTGACAAAATGAATCTGATACCCGAACCTCTGGCCTACGAACTGTCCAGCCCCGGCCGCGTCGGTGTGGCCCTGCCTAAATGTGATGTACCAGCAACGCCACTGCCAAAGGCCATGCTCAGATCGGACCTGAACCTGCCCGAACTGGATGAGCTGACGGTGGTGCGGCACTTCACTAGGCTGTCCCAGAAGAATTTCTCCATAGATACCCAGTATTACCCTCTTGGCTCATGTACCATGAAGTACAACCCCAAGGCCAACGAGGCTGCCGCAGCCCTGCCTGGCTGGAGGAGCGCCCACCCTCTGGTAGGCGATACGTTCAGCCAAGGCGCTGTGGAGTTGATGTTCCGCCTTCAGGAGAGCCTCAAGAGCATCGGCGGCTTTGCCGGCGTGAGCCTGCAGCCTGCCGCCGGCGCCCAGGGCGAGCTGGCCGGAGTCTTCATGATACGCAAGTACCATGTGGACAGGGGCGACACCAAGCGCACAAGGATGCTCATTCCCGACAGCGCCCACGGCACCAACCCAGCCACCTGTACCATGGCCGGCTTCGAGACGGTAACCATCCCCAGTGATGCCGAGGGCGGCGTGGACCTTGCAGCCCTCAAGGCTGCCTGTGACGATCGCACCGCGGGCATCATGATAACCAATCCCAGCACCCTGGGCCTGTTCGAGCGCAATATGGAAACCATCGCCAAGATGATCCATGATGCCGGCGGCCTGGTGTATGGCGACGGTGCCAACATGAACGCCCTTACCGGTGTCCTCCGTCCGGTTGATGTGGGCATAGACGTGATGCACTTCAACCTGCACAAGACCTTCTCCACCCCCCATGGCGGCGGTGGACCGGGCGTTGGTATGGTTGGTGCTGCTCCTGTCCTGGCTGATTATCTGCCCGGACCAATTGCGGCGCAGAAGGGTGCTGGTTTTGCCATGGTCATGCCCCCCAAGGGCATAGGCCGCATGAAGGCTTTCTATGGCAACTTCGGGGTACTGGTCAGGGCTTATACCTACATCAGGATGCTGGGAGACGCAGGACTGCGCAGCCTGGCCGAGAACGCCGTGCTCAACGCCAACTACCTCAAGGTGCTGGTGGAGAAGGCCTACAAGGTGAAGTATCCCAGGCGCTGCATGCACGAGTTCGTGGCCATGGGCAACATTGCCGAAGGTGTGCACACCCTGGACATAGCCAAGCGGCTGATAGACTACGGCTACCATCCACCCACCATCTATTTCCCCCTCATCGTGCCCGAGGCCCTCATGATCGAGCCGACGGAGACGGAGAGCAAGGAGACCCTGGATGCCTTTGCTGCAGTCATGCTCAAGATAGCCCAGGAAGCTACGGACAACCCGGAGCTCTTGCACGATGCGCCGCACAATACACCTGTGGGCAGGCTCGACGAGGTGGCCGCAGCCCGCTGTCCGGTGCTGTGTTACCGAGGATAAGCAGGTAGTGCCAGGTATCAGCCCGCGATGACCAGTCACGGTAATTACGGGAACAACCAGATGCGGGAACCCGCTGGCTGGTGTTGATTCTGGTCCACAAGACGCCCGGCACCTTCCATGATGGAGAGTGCCGGGTTTTTTTCTGGAGGATGATATTCCAGGCAATCAGGACTGAGAGGGGAGCAACATGGCGAAGACAGGTCCTTTCGATCAACATAGCAAAGAATATGATGCCTGGTTCGAAAGGAATCAGGATGCGTACGATGCTGAATTGAAGGCGGTCCGCATGGCAATGCCTGCATCCCCGGTCACAGGTATGGAAGTGGGGGTTGGTTCCGGAAATTTTGCCGTTCCGCTGGGTATCGGGCTTGGTGTCGAACCATCTGAAGAAATGGCTCGCAAGGCAGAACGTCAGGGTATCCGGGTTTTCCGGAATGTGGCAGAGGCTCTGCCTTTTGGTCCTGAG
>JAVEXH010000022.1:0-14685 GCA_034004175.1 Spirochaetia bacterium | reverse complement strand
TCCCCTGGAGTACGACCATATTGACCGCTTCCTGCTTGAATTCCCTACTGTACCGTTTTCGATCTGACATCGCTTTCTCCTGATTATAACAAGATACGCTGTCCACGAAAGTCAGTATAGGTCAGACGGTAACCAGCCAGAAGACCATGATGGCCACCATGTTCAACAGTGGTGCCTTTACCATGACCAGGGGAATCAGGTCCAGCAGGCCTGCGACCAGTCCGATTATAATGATTACCAATGCATTCCTCATTCAGTGCTCCTTGCAGTATTGCCATGCAGTTTCACCAGACAATATTGCCAGACAGTTTCAAAGCCCCTGTTACTGTAACTGGTTCACGTAATCATGGCCAGTGGATCGGTCAGGCCAGCAAACGGGCGCCTTCGGTGATGATGGCGGTGGACAGGTCCCGCAGCAACTCGGTCTGGTACTTCCATGATTGCCAGTACAGGGGCAGCTCGATCTGCAGGGTGCTGTCAAGATTCACCAGGGAGCCGTCAGCCAGGCCGGGGGCGGTCTTTATGGCCGGTACCAGGCCATAGGCCAGGCCGGAATTTATGGCCTCGAAGTACTGGTCTGCGATGGGAAAGTAATATGCCGGGGGTACCACCTGGGGGTCGCCGAAGGCCTGGTGCAGGATGCGGTACTGGAAGAAATCGTTATGGTCAAGGTTGACTATAGGAGCGCTGGTGGCCGCTTCCCTGGTGAAGCCCTGAGGAAACCAGCGCGCGGCAAAGTCCGCAGAGGCAACAAGCCGGTAACGCAATACACCGATCCGCTCTGCCGTACAGCCTTCCACCGGGGCGTGCTCCGAGGTGATGCAGCCTGCAACAGCCCCGGATCTCAGTCGCTCTATGGTCTTCTCGTGTCCGTCCACCAGCACTTCCACGGTTATGCCGGAACTCTTTATGAAGGGTTTGATGGCATCCATGAACCAGACAAACAGGCTGTCGGTGTTCACACCTATCTGCACATGGGGTTTGTACTGAGTGGATCGTGCCATGATAGCCCCGAGAGTTTCGTTTTCAAGGTCCAGAACCTGCCGGTAATGCCGTAACAGCCGGAGGCCAGCCTCGGTTGGACGGGGTGGTATTTCGCGTATGACCAGAGCCCGGCCGATGTGTTCTTCAAGCTGTTTCACCCGCTGGGATACGGCGGATTGGGTTATGCAGAGTGTCTCCGAGGCCTTTGCAAAGCCACCATCTTCCAGGACGACAGCAAAAGCCCGGACCAATTGGTAATCAAGCATGGCCCATAGTACCATCACTTCTTGCGTATCGGAATTGTTAATTGTACAGATCGACCAAAGCTTGCCATACTTCAGAGGTATCGACATAACCGGATCCCAAGGAGGAACAGATCATGAGCAAGCCAATGAAGGATACAATCCGGCTGGATTTCAGTGAATTGCCTCCCCTTCCCGTCTTCGACCCCCGCTACCGTCGGGCTCCCAAACGGGAAGTGACCCTGAGCCCAGCCCAGGAAGCGCTGGCACTGAAGAACGCCCTGCGTTACGTACCGCAACGCTGGCATGAGACTCTGGCTGCGGAATTCCTTGCGGAATTGCGCACCCATGGCAGGATCTACGGGTACCGGTTCCGGCCGGCGGGCCAACTGAAAGGTCTACCAATTGATTCATACAAAGGCCGTTGCATCGAAGGCAGGGCCATGCAGGTGATGATAGACAACAATCTTGACTTCGACGTTGCCCTGTACCCCTACGAACTTGTAACCTACGGTGAGACCGGCCAGGTCTGCCAGAACTGGATGCAGTACCGCCTGATAAAGAAATATCTGGAACTAGTGGATGAAACCACCACCCTGGTGGTCGAATCTGGTCATCCAGTGGGCTTGTTCAAGTCCCATCCCCTGGCTCCCAGGGCCATCATCACCAACGGCCTGATGGTGGGCATGTTCGACAACTCCAAGGATTTTGCGGTGGCTGCCGCCATGGGAGTCTCCAACTATGGCCAGATGACAGCCGGTGGCTGGATGTACATAGGTCCCCAGGGCATTGTACACGGCACCTTCAACACCATCCTGAATGCCGGCAGGCTCAAGCTCGGGATACCCCAGGAAGGAGACCTGAAGGGCCGCCTGTTTGTTTCCAGCGGCCTTGGAGGCATGTCGGGAGCCCAGGGCAAGGCGGCCGTCATAGCCGGGGCTGCGGCAATCATTGCCGAGGTTGACCCCAGCCGGGTTGAAACCCGCCTGTCCCAGGGCTGGGTAGATGTGGTCACCAAAACCCCGGAAGATGCCTTTACCCTGGCGCGGGAAGCCTGTACCGCAAAACAGGGCAAGGCCATCGCCTTCCAGGGCAACATCGTGGACCTCCTGGAGTGGGCTGTTGCCCACAAGGCACCCATAGACTTGCTGTCCGACCAGACATCCTGCCATGCACCCTACGAAGGCGGATATTGCCCGGCTGGTATTTCCTACGAGGAGCGCACCCGCTTGTTGCGTGAGGATCCCGCCGGATTCTGCACCCTGGTCGATGTTTCGCTCAGACGACACTTCACGGTGATACGGCAACTGGCGGACGCGGGAACCTATTTCTTCGATTACGGCAACTCCTTCCTGAAAGCCGTCTGGGATGCCGGGGTACGTGAGGTATCCAGAAACGGGGTGGACGAAAAGGACGGCTTCATCTTCCCCAGTTATGTGGAAGACATCCTGGGGCCTGAATTGTTCGACTACGGTTATGGCCCCTTCCGCTGGGTCTGCCTGTCCGGGAATCCGGAAGATCTGCACAAGACCGATGCAGCCGCCATGGCCTGCATCGATCCGGCCCGCCGTGGCCAGGACCGTGACAACTGGGTCTGGATACGGGATGCTGAAAAAAACCGGCTCGTGGTGGGTACTCAGGCCCGCATCCTCTACCAGGATGCCATGGGCCGGCGGAAGATAGCCCTGGCCTTCAACGACATGGTCCGCAAGGGAGAAGTGGGACCCATCATGCTTGGCCGGGACCACCACGATACAGGGGGCACCGACAGCCCCTTCCGGGAGACCAGCAACATAAAGGATGGTTCAAACACAACCGCCGACATGGCAATCCAGATCTTTGCCGGCAATGCCGCCCGGGGCATGAGCATGGTGGCACTGCACAATGGCGGAGGCGTGGGCATAGGCAAGGCAATCAATGGCGGCTTCGGCCTGGTACTCGATGGCTCTGCCCGGGTGGACACGATAATCGACATGGCCATGCCTTGGGACGTGATGGGCGGCGTTGCACGGCGCTCCTGGGCCCGCAACGACCATGCCATGGAGACCAGCAGCGAGTTCAATGAGATGCTTGGCGCTTTCGGCCACATAACCCTGCCCTATGTGGCGGATGATGCGCTGGTGGAAAGGCTGGTCGGAATAACAAAGTAACACAGTCGCGTGATCGGATGCCCTGATGAAAGGGCATCCGGAAGCAAAACGGGTGTCTGGCAATGAACCAGGCACCCGTTTTTCTTGTTCTACATCAACCGGAACTTGTCCGGCACAACAGGCTTGCCGCTCAGGCACCTACCAGAAGCAGGGCAAAGGGCAGGGAAATGAACAGGGCCAGTACCACCCGCTCGAACCAGATCACCAAGAGGTCGCCGATGGACAAGGGGATTTTGGTTGCCACGATGCAGGGGATGGAAGCAGAAAAGAAGATGATCTCCGCCACACAGACTATGGCTACAACGGCTTTCACCAGGGCGCTTCCGCCAGCCATCATGCCCACAGGAATGAACATCTCTGCCAGGGAGGAGGCCATAGCCCCGCCGAGCACCACAGGATCACCGAGAGCCGGGAACACGACGCTGGCCAGCCAAGTAAATGGTACGAAAATATAACCAATGATATTGAATACCCCGAAATGGGCAAGCACAAGTCCGAAATAACCAATGGACAGCAGAGTTGGGCCGATGGAGACTGACAGCTTGACACCAGCCACGATGTTCTTGCCGATCTCCCGTATGACATTACCCGAGCGCTCGGCGGCTTCGCAGGCAAGGATCCAGGATTCCCTGGGTATCTCGGACAGCGGGAATTTGGCCTCGGCCAAAGGAGCTTTGCCTTCGAATCCAGTGTCCTTCTTGCGTGCTATCGGATACAGCCTGGAAGTGATTGCGGTAACCAGGAAGGTTACTATCAGGGTTGACCAGAAATAGCCGAGGAACTTTGGCCCCCCCAGTCCTGAAGTATTGGCAACTATGACCATGAAGGTAGCAGACACCGTGGAAAACCCGGTGGCGATGATGGCGGATTCCTTGTCAGAATACCGGTGCGTCTGGTACATGCGGTCGGTTATTAGTAGCCCTACCGAGTAACTGCCCACGAAGGACGCCACCGCATCCACCGCTGACTTGCCGGGAGTCTTCCAGACTGGTCTCATGATGGGTCTAAGGAATACACCTATGAACTCCATAAGACCGTAGGTAGTTATGAAAGCCAGAAAGACCGCACCTACTGGAACCAGGGTAGTCACGGGTACCACAACACGGAGCCAGATGAAGGACAGGTTGGCTCCGGGCGGCATGCCCTGGACCAGTTCCCACTTGAACCAGACCATGGACAGAGGCACCAAGGCCAGAACCTTGAAGATCATGAAGACTTTTGCGGTGAGGTTGGCCTTCCAGGTTCCGGAGATCAGGGGATAGACAATGCCGACGAGGACGATTGCGGTTCCCCAGAACACGTCAAAGCTGGGTATCTTCCGGATGATCCCAACGATATGATCTACAGCGATGGTGTTGATGGGCATCTGAGCCCCCGCAACCACCCGGAAGTATCCTATCCCGGGAATCTGCAGATCAAAGGGCACGAAGAACATGAATAGTCCGAACAGGCTCAGTACGATGAATTTCATCGCTGTAGCCGGACTATAGGTCTTTTTCTCTGCCAACTGGCACCTCCTGTGTTGTTGTTCTGCCAAATAGTATGAGGCCTGCATTTCACCCTGTACAATTAGAAAATACGATAGGGAAGAAGTGGCGGTTATATACGGCATCATTGACCAGGACAGTGGTGGCTTCCTGGATAGACTCGGGATACAGGAGACAGTTCAACCGGGGCCTGTAATACACGGAAGGCTGGATACTGCGGCACTCGCCGTCTATGGCCCTGGCAAGCTCGGGCACATGTCAGCCTACCTGCTGTCGGTACTCTTCGGTAACCTGTGCTGCAATACGGTCTACTACTACCGGCACGCAGGGCTCGGCTTCAGAAACCGGGCAAGGTTTTTCCTGCCTTATACCCTCTCCCGTCCTGTATCGTGGGTAATTCAACGCAACGGGCTAAAAAGGATCCGCAGGGCAAAGCCACCATCAGACTGACTGATTCCATGATACTGACAGCTACAATTACAACTCCCGGGCAACAAGATCCTCGAAGGTCTCACGGCGGACCGACAGGCGGTCGGTTCCGGCATCCACGAGCACCATGGCCGGTCTGGGCAGTCGGTTGTAGTTGCTGGCCATGGAATGGTTGTAGGCGCCGGTGGTGAACACCACAAGGGTGTCTCCCCTCCGGGGTGACTGCAGCAGAATGTCCTTGATCAGGATATCACCCGACTCGCAGCACTTGCCGGCCACCGTAACAAGGGTATCACGCTTGTCGTCGTGACGATCGGCAATGCTGGCCTCGTACCGCGCCCCGTACAGGGCCGGCCGCGGATTGTCCGGCAGGCCGCCATCCACACCGACATAGGTCCTGCGCCCTGGTATGGTTTTAACCGAGCCTACGGTATACAGGGTGATGCCGGCCTCGGCCACTATCCAGCGGCCGGGTTCTATGGTCACCTTAGGGACATCCAGACCAAGAACGGCGCATTGCTTCAGGATCCCGGCCATCAGGGCATCGGTGAAATACCGCAGGGGCCGGGGTTCATCATCATCAGTGTAACGCACACCGAAACCGCCACCGATATTCAGTTCAGTGGCAGTGAAACCGAAACGGTCACGGGCATGCTTCATGAGGCCGAGTGCAACTTCGGTGGCCTTCCGGTGGGATTCATTGGAGTGCAGCTGGGAGCCCACATGGAAGTGGAAACCCATAAGCTGCAAGCCTTTGGCCGCCAATGCCCGTCCCAGGTAATCATCCCGCACTGCCGGATCAAGGGGCATGCCGAACTTGGAATCGGCATGGCCTGTCGATATGTACTCGTGGGTGTGGCTGTCCACTCCTGGGTTGATCCTGAACAGTATGGGCTGACGGACACCCCGCGCGCGGGCCAGTGCGTCCAGCTGTTCCAGCTCGTCCAGGTTGTCCACCACTATCCTGCCGACACCATGGTCTACGGCCATCTCAAGTTCGGCTACGGTCTTGCTGTTGCCGTGGAAGTAGATCCTGTCCATGGGAAAGCCAGCCTTGGCGGCCGCGTACAGCTCTCCACCGGACACCACATCCAGCCCCAGCCCTTCCTGGGCCACGATGCGGCACAGATCCAGGGTCTGCAGGGCCTTGCTGGCAAAAACGGCATCAGTGTTGCCATGGACATCCATGAACTCCGCTTTGATGGTGCGCAGACGCTCGCGTACCATCCGCTCTGAAAGCACATACAGGGGCGTTCCATATTTTCTGGCCAGGGCTACGGTGTTACAGGAATCAAAGAGCAGATGGTTCATAAGGCAAAGTGAATGAAAGCCAGTACATCGATCCAGGCCTTGGTGACAAGCCGGGCGCTGGTCGGCCCTCTGCGCTTGACGCCGGGATAGAAGGATGCCTGATACGCCAGATGATGCTGCTTGTAGGTAATGTCAAGGGTGAACCGATCGGGCAGGTCTATCAGCATGGTTTTCGGGTCAGCGGAGAGGGCTTCTGCCATCCCAGCCCGTATACGCTCCAGGGCAAGCTCCGGGTGTATGGATATGGACGCATTGCCGATTCCTTCGGATACCGCCACGCAGCGGATCCTGGGAGCAATTTCGACCGCACTGTTGCAGAGGGCCTGGTCACCGCTCAGAAACAGGGCAGGAACGCCCAGGCTGGCAGCAGTGTAGGCATTGATCATAAACTCCGAGGCCAGCGTGCCGTTTATGCGTATCTCCTGGGCCTTGGTGTCCATGGTGTGCGCAAGCGGGTTCCCGTCCGTTCCGGCTGCGGAATGGTAGCCAATGAAACAGGCTCCGCCAAAACCGGCGTCCAGTCCGGCCATCATGGAATAGGGATCCCGGGTCCAGGACCTCATGATGCGGGTGTTGCGGGGCAGAGCGGATGGGTCGATGGACCTGCCCGAACCATGGGCATCTTTTACCAGTATATCCTTCACGCCCGACTCCACAGCCGCCTCGCAGGCAGCAGCAGCCTCACGGGTCATCTGCCGTCTGAAATAGGCACCCTGGGCCTCGGCTATCTCCGTCTCTTTCCAGTCGGCTATGCCGCATACACCTTCGATGTCCACACTGAGGTACAACTTGTCCATTCCACCCTCCAAAGACTGGTACAATATTCCGTTGATTTACACTAGTTTCCTTCAGTATACACCCGGGGAACCCGTGATTGTATGGCGCAGGCAATCTCGTAATCTATGGTGCCAAGGAGTCCGGCTATTTCTGCTATGGATGGCCCATCCTGTCCCATCACGACAGCCTCATCCCCCACAGCCAGATCATCAAAGCCTGAGACATCAACCATAAGCTGATCCATGCAGATCCTGCCGACTATCGGCGCACTTTGACCTTTGAAACAAACCCTGCCGCGGTTGGAGAGGGCCCTGCTCACGCCGTCGGCATAGCCCAGAGGCAGCACCGCAATACTCATATCCCTGGGCGCAACATAGGTCCGGCCATAACCAACCGTGTCGCCTGTATGCAGCCTCCTCAACTGGGTTATCCGCGCTTTCAATGACAGAGCGGGCACCAATGGAACACCCGAAAGCTTGTCAGTCGAGGCCTGCAGGCCATACATTGCTATGCCTACCCGAACCATATCAAAGTGGGCTTCCGGCAAGAACAAAGTTCCTGCGCTGTTGGCCATGTGCCTGACCCGGGGTTTCAGGCCTTGCCTGGCCAGAGCATCCACAGCTTCCAGGAAGCGGGATAGCTGCAGGCGGGCAAAAATCTGGTCCACCGAATCCGCATCGGCAAAATGCGAAGAAACACCTTCAAAATCCAGGGAAGCCAGGTCTGCCAGCCGGCCGCCAAGTCCCAGGGCTTCTTCCCAGGGTAGGCCGAGCCTGTTCATACCGGTATCAATCTTGAGGTGAACCACTGCAGTAGTACCCAGGGCTTTGGCAACCTCCGCCACCTGTACCGCATGATCATAGGAAACAATGGCAAGCTGTAGCTTGTGTTCCATGGCCTGTGCGGCTTCCAGCTTTCCTGCATAGCCCATGACCAGGATCGGACAGTCAATGCCAGCCTTCCTGAGCACCGCACCTTCTTCTACAAAGGCTACCGCGAGCCTGGAGGCTCCCCCTGCCAAGGCTGCCCTGGCTACCGCAACCGCACCATGCCCATAGCCATCGGCCTTAACCACCGCACAGAATTCCACCCGGGGATTCATTACCGCCCGGATGGCCTTAACATTGCCTGTTATGGCCTTGAGGTTGATTTCTGCCCATGCCTGCCTGTGGACCATGAGTGCTCCTTCTTCCTGTGCAAGTATCCAGTTAGTTGGGGCAAACGTCTAGCCTGATTCATCTTTCAGCCTGTCCGGAAGACAGATGGTCAGCAATTATCGTGGTATACTGGGGTCGCTGATTCATGTACGTGCGTTCGTACCCATGTGCTTCAGGCAGGAGGTTCCCATGATGTACCAAAGAAGTATCGTAGCCGGCGCTTCGGAAGACAGGCTGTCCCGCCTGATCGCAGAGCGCCTGGCCCCCGGAGCCGACAAGGAACGGATCGATAGAAGGATCTGGGATCTCTTCGGTGAAGAATGGGCGATAGTCTTCACTGACCTGTCGGGTTTTTCACGGAATGTCGAAGCCTTTGGCATCATCCACTTCCTGCAGACGATCTATGAAAGCGAACGACTGTTCGTACCCATAGTCGACGAGTTCGACGGGATACTGCTCAAGATCGAAGGTGACTCGATGATGATCCTCTTCAGGAATCCGGGCAAGGCCCTGAAGGCTGTCGCACGCATGCAATCAGCCTGCGCCAACTACAATCTGGACAAGGCAGAGGAAGAACGCGTACTTCTGTGCGCAGGCATCGGTTACGGCCGGGTACTCAGGATCGGGGATAGTGACGTGTTCGGCAAGGAAGTGAACGCCGCAAGCAAGCTGGGCGAGGATACTGCGAAGGCCGGCGAGATTCTGGTCACCGAAGGTGTCGTGCAGGCTGTATCAGGCGACACCGGCTTCTCATTTATAGAACTGGATAACACCTCCAGAGTCGTGGGCAGGGCTTACCGCTTCAATTATCAGCAAGCAACTGCCTCAACTTCCTGAACGGCTGCTCCCAGATGGCCAGATCAGCCTTGAAGCCGGGAGCGATTGCACCCCGGCTAGGGCCTGGGCGCAAAGCCCGGATCGTAGCTGGCCTGACTGCTCCCCACGCTTCCTCAAGGGCCAACCTCGGTGTCAGGGTGGCCGCCTTTATGCCTGCTGCAAGATCAGCACCACAGCCTCCAGTCCAGTTGTCCAGCACTTCAGGCAGGATCCTGTCCGATCCCATGAGTACTCCCGACTCTGCATAGCGCACTCCCTGCCCGGCTGATACCACCCTGTGGCCATGGTACAGATATTCGCCAGGGGGTAGCCCGGCGGCTACCACTGCGTCGGATATCAGGATGAGCCGTTCAGGATCCAGGGCGTTGCGGCTGGCGACAAGGGCACTTCGTCCCACATGCACCCCGTCTGCATTGAGCTCCACGAAGGGTCTGCGGTCATAGAATGGCAAAGTAGCCAGGCCGGCATCCTTGTGGGAGAAGCCGGACATGGCGTTGAACAGGTGGGTAATGCCGATAGGCTGCCCTGGCAGTTGTACTTCTTCTATGCGGCAATCCGAGTGTCCCAGGGAGACAAGCACCCCGGCCTCACGCAAGACTTCGATTACTGCATCGATGCCAGGAAGCTCAGGCGCTACTGTCATGACCCGGAGTCTGCCTCTGGCGGCGGCCAGAATCTCGGCAAGGTACCCCTTGTCCGGTGCCTTTATGGTGGACTGGGGAATGCCGCCACGCTTGGAGGCCGCAATGAAGGGCCCCTCCAGGTAGATCCCCGGCAGTTCATCCTCCGGCAGACCGGCGGCCTCGATGGCCAGGGCCAGAGCCTCCAGAGCCTTCAGGTCGGCTACCAGGGTGGGGAGGAAGCCGGTGACTCCCCGGGCACGCAGGAAGGCCCTGAGCCGGTGCAGCTGGTCTGCCCCGGCAGCGGCATCCGGACCCAGATGGTCGCAGCCAACTCCACCCGCCCCATGGATGTGGAACTCGAAGAGGCCAGGGGTCACCAAGGCCCCGGCAGCGTCGATATGCGGGAGATCTGCAGGTAAGGTACCACTTGTTTTACCGGGTTCGGTACTGGGTACCACCAGATCCGTGATGACTCCACTCCGGACAACAAGGGACAGGCCGGAAGCTATGCGGTCAGGCAGGGCAAGGCGGCCGCCGGTCAGGACAAAATCATTGGTTTCCATGGGATGATCCTCTGCCCGGAGGTCCGGGAATGTCAACCGCCTGACATTCAGGCAACCAGGTATTCAGGATGTGGGTACTCCGTCTCAGTCAGCAGCCGGCAACCGTACCATTCCCAGCCCCTGTCTGATGGCACCAAGATGCCAGGCCCCATGAGCCAGCTGGCCGAAAATACCGGTCATGGCCAACTCGTCCTGCCAGGGCAGACCAGCTTTGATGGCAGCACGGAGGGTGTCATACTCCACCCGCAATCCGGCAAGCAGGGCTTTCCAGCCCGCCTCGTCAACCTTGACGTGCTTCCAGCTGTCGCTCCAGACTGCACTCCCGTGGACATTCTCACCTCTGAGGGCACGGTTGGCCAGGTTCAACGAGAACAGTATATGCCCGGCGTGGGCCGCGGCACTTGCCGCATCGGAAGGCCCAAGGGGAGCAGAGGCCCTGGCTGCATCCGGTTCCTGTTTCGCCACCCGCATATCATGCGTGTTCACCCAAACGTACCACCGCATCAATTTGGACTCAAGCTGATGCTTTTTCGCATGCTTCTCCGCATCCCCGTCACCACCATCAGCAGCAAGGCCATACCCAGGATGATCAGCAGAGCCGCGGAGGCAAAGCCAGCCCGGTAAGCCAGGACCGGCCCCATCCCCCTGATGATAAGGCCGTCTATCAGGGGCCCGGAAATGAAGGTGGCCGTTACACCCCAGCTCAGGAAAAACGTTGCATTGTACACCGCGAACCAGCGGCCCCGTTTTTCCGGGGGTATCAGCGTGGAAGCAAAGGTATAGGAGGCCGCCACCACGCTGGCATCGGAGATGCCTTTGAATACTGCCGCAACAAAGATCCAGCCTACTCCCGGCGCGACAGTGTACAGCACCAAGGCCACCAGTCCCGAACCTGCCCCGGCCATCAGCAGGCGTTGTATGCCTATCCTGCGCCCGATGGAACCAACCAGCAGGCCGACAGCTATCAGCGCCAGGGACTCCACATTGCTCACCAGGCTGATGATCCGCGCGGATGCCGCGAAACCTTCCGGCAGGTCAAGGAACTGCGCCTTGAAGGCTCCCAGGGAATTGCTGCCGGAATTGATCAGCAGCATGGCTGCCAGGAACAGGATGAAGATCCGCAGGTTTCCCGCAGTGGTTCCCGAGGTTCCATCAGTTCCAGCTGCTCCATCAACCCCAACCGCTCCAGCTGCTCCAGACCCTGAGGCTTTTCCGGAAGCCTTGGCCGGGGCATCCCGCCAATGGATGCCACCCTCGGGCATGAACAGGAGCGGTATCACCGACACCAGCATCACTGCCGCGGACACGAAGAAGATGCCGCCTTCCCGGAAACCCCAGCCGGGATCAGCCCTGCGGTAGCCATCGTACAACAGACCACCGACAAGCGCGCCTATGATACGGCCACCGCCGCCTATGCTGGACAGCTTGCCCTGGATGGAGTTCCTGGACTCCACATCGTACACATCCGCAATGTAGGCGCTCCAGCCGATATTGGACATGGACCAGAATATTTCTATTACCGCCAGACCGCTTATCACCACCCAGCCAGCCGAGCGTCCGTCAGGTGCGATGGAATGGAAGTACCACATCAGAATGTGGCCGATACCCGCTACCAGTTCGCCGATGATTATAAGGCTGCGCCTGAGTTGGAAGCGGTCCACGATCCGTCCCCAGATGAAGGTCTGGAACAGCACATTGAGTATCATGGGAATGGTTTCACACAGGGTGGTTTCCGTTACGGACAGCCCCAGGCCAGAGCGCAGGTACACAGCCAGGAAGGTATAAAAGATTCCCCGCCGGAACATTGCCAGAGCCTGGAAGGATGAGAGTCCGAAGAAGATGCGGAAACCGGTCCGGTTGTCAGGCCTTCCGGACATCGTACTTGGCCAGCCCGGCCAGGAAATTGCGCAAGAACTGGTCCATGCAGGGCTTGTAGTTTCTATGATCCTTCTTGCGGAACAAAGCGCTGAGCTCGTGGGTCGACAATTCCACCCCGGCCAGCTTCATGATGGCTATCAGGTCCTCTTCCTTCAACTCCAGGGCTATGCGCAGTTTCTTGAGTATCATGTTGTTGTCTAAAATGGGCGACGATCGGGTGCCGGCGTTTGACTGGGTAGTGCTTCCACCAGGAACTTCATCCTTCCTGCCGCGGTATTTCACTATCATGCCGTCCAGCAAGGCCTCGAGTACGGCATCGGGACACGACGTGAAGCCTGGTTCTTCTTCCTTTATGAAGTAAGTAGCCCACAATTCCTTGGCCTGCGGCTTGCCAGCCAGCTCAAGCATCTCCAGCATGGCGGAATCGCTCAGCTTGAGGGCAAAGCACAGTCGCCTCAGTACATCATTCGTAGTCATCAGTGGCTCCTGCGTACGTTTTACCAGATTTCAGCCTTTAGCGACAGGGCTCACATTGACAGTTGCCTGTCTGGAGCGCATGGTTTGGTGCAGAGGAAATCCAACTGGACGATTTTGCCCGCCTCCGCAGCGATATCTACCTCAGGCACAGCGTGGCCGATCCGGAAGGCTATCTCCGGCTGGCCAGAGCTTTGACAGGGCAGGAAGACCAGCTTGATCCAGTGATGGCCGGTATGGCACACCTGCATGCCCTGGCCAGAAGTGGATCGGGCGGGCTGGATCTTCTGCCTGGGTCGATTTCACGTTTTGATGCAGGTACCGGGCTCGGCCTTCATTCAGGTACTGGCCTTGGCCTTGGTGACTCGCCATACCTGGACCGCTACCTTGCGGATGTGCTGCGGATGTTTGCTGGCTCAGGCAATCCGGAACAGCGGGAGAAAGCATTACAGCTCTTCGAATCCGTAGCCTTGTCTGCAACAGGCGGTGGCAAGGAATCATCGGTCGGCCACGGGGCTGCCAGCACCGAGGCTGCCAAGGCCGGTTTTGCCCTTGCCTGCGCAGCAGGAATCCAGCCCTATGACGAGGGTTTTACCGCCCCGGCCCTGCGAAACCACGCTGATGCTGACACGATGCTGGAGGCTCTGGCCTATGCCGCGTCCGCAGGGTTCCAGGCTCTTCTCCCGGAGATACACAGGATTCTGGCAACTCCCCTGCCGCCCTGGGTTCATGCGGAAGCGCGGCTGGCCGTGTCAGTCCTTGAATCCCGGACAGACAAGGGCCACAAAGCCCCCGCAAGCCTGGCACAGCTGGTCCAGCCGGTTTTCTACGGTGACCCGGAGCGGCCAGGACAGGGTGGAGGCGGCGGGCTTGCCACTCTGGTGCGCGAGCTGGGAGGCACTCTGTCGTCCATGGGAATACCGGTATTGACCCTGGCCCTGCAGCAGGAGCCTGATCGTAAGGTACTGATGGAATCCTCCGGAACCCTGGCGCCGGAAATCCAGTTGTCGTCGGGCCATCTGCTTCTCAGGCTGCCCGTCCATGTGGCCAGTGCCGATCCTGCTGGCTTCCTGAAGGCTTCCCATCGCATAGCCAGGGCAGTGGAAAAGGTACTGAAGACAGCGGCCGGCAGCAGGACCACGGTGCATGTGCGCTATCTGGACGACGCATCCCGGGCTGCTGCTCTGGCGGCCAGGCGGCAGGGACTTCCCCTGGCCATGACCCTTGCCCCGGACCCGCACCGCGCCATCTGCAACCCGGAAGGTAAAATCCTGCCGCGAAAACCCGAGGAAGCCCGGGAACTGTTCAACCGCATCCTCATAGGAGACGAGCTTCTGTCCTGGTGCACCGGGGTGGTTGCCATAGGGCGAAACGCCTTTGCCGGCGGGCTTGCATCATGGTTCCCCCAGCTGGAGGATACCCGGGGCAGGGTACTGACAGGTATCGACGAAGGAGTGGATACCGGTCCAGCAAGAACCGATCTGGATGTTCCGGGCCTGCTCTGCAGCCCGCGGCTGGCTCTTGGGCTTGCTGAAGACCGGCTGCAGGAAGCCAGCATTGTCTGTGTAGGACGGCTGAACCAGGTAAAAGGCCAGGCTTCACTTGCCCTGGCCTGGGCTGACAGCGGGCTCTGGAAGCACTACAACCTGATCTTCGTCGGCGGCAACCTCGAGCAGCCTTCAGCCGATGAGAGACCAGTCCGGGATGCCATCAGATCTGTTCTGCGGCCTGAACTGCAGGGCCGCTTGTGCCACCTTCCAGCCCAGGGCAACG
>JAVEXH010000416.1:0-3165 GCA_034004175.1 Spirochaetia bacterium | reverse complement strand
CACTCCGACAGCCCAGGCCCTGGTGAACCAGCTCAAAAACATTCCCGTGGTGTACTCCGTGGTAACTGATCCGGTAGCCGCAGGCCTGGTGGAGAGCATGGACAAGGGCGGGGCCAACGTAACCGGCACCTCGGACATGACGCCTGTTACCGTACAGCTTGACCTGCTCAAGTCCATCAAGCCGATCCGCCGCGTGGGTCACATCTACTCATCCGGAGAGGCCAATTCCGTAGTGCTGGCCCAGCTTGTAAAGGACTGGTGCGCAGCCCAGGGGCTGGAATATGTGGAAGCAACCCTGACCAATTCTTCCGAGGTAAAGTCTGCCCTGCTGTCCATCGCAGACCGTATCGATGCCCTGTACATAGGCAATGACAACACCGTATTCTCGGCCCTCAGTGCAGTGTCGGAAGTGACACAGTCGAAGAAGATACCCCTGATGTCCGCCGACCCCTCGTCCGCCGAGACGATTCCGGTTCTGGCAGCCCTTGGCCATGATTACTATGAACTGGGCAAGGCCACTGGCCGTATAGTACTGCGGCTTCTGGCGGGAGAGAAGACCGCTGACATTCCAGCCTTCCTGCCAACCGATGCAGCTGATTACCGGCTTGTATTGAACGAAGATGTGGCCAAGGCCATAGGAGTCAGTTTTGATCCGGCACTGGTAGCCAAGGCCGATATTGTAGTAAGCAACGGCGTGGCAACCAAGAAGTAGGAAACAATGATCGAGGGAATTCTCGTTGAAGGCTTGCTGTATGGCATCCTGGCCCTGGGTGTTTTCATAAGCTTCAGGATACTGGATTTTCCGGACCTGACGGTGGAAGGATCCTTCCCGGCCGGGGCTGCCGCAGGGGCTACGGTGGTTACCACGATGCCTCTGGCAGGCAATCCCGGACTTGTTGCCATCGGAGCAGTTCTGGCCGGGTTGCTGGCCGGAGGACTGGCCGGGCTGGCCACATCGACGATACACCACAACCTGAAGGTGCCACCCCTTCTTGCCGGCATTGTGACCATGACAGGATTCTACTCGATCAACCTGAGGGTACTTGGCGGCAAGCCAAACCTGCCGCTGATAACAAAGAACCCCCTCCTGAAAGGGGCCCGGGTCTGGCTGGGTGACCAGGTGAGTCCTGAGCTGGCAGTACTGGCAGCATCGGTGCTTGTTGGACTGCTGGTGGTTGGCATCATGGACATCTTCTTCCACACAGAGGCCGGCATAGCCATGGGAGCCCTGGGGGACAACGAAGCTGCAGTCATTCAGGCTGGCATCAACCCTGTGCGGATGCGAACCGCTGGCATAGTGCTGGCCAACAGCCTGGTTGGCCTCTCGGGAGCCTTGGCTGCCGCCTACCAGGGCTTTGCGGATGTAAACTTCGGACAGGGGGTGATAGCTTCAGGTCTGGCTTCGGTCATGCTTGGAGAACTGGTACTGCGCAGCCACTTCATAGGTGTGCAATTGATGGCTGTTCTGACGGGGTCAATTTTGTTCAGAGCCTTGATGTACGCAGCCCGATCCTGGGGTTACCTGGCGGGAATCACTCCCAACGACCTCAGACTGCTGACGGCCCTTCTCATTGTCGGAACCATAGCGATGTCGCAGATAAAAAGGAAACGTCGATGATACGGCTGGACAGGGTTTCCGTCTCCTTCCCGCAAAGCGGCGGCGAAGAACGCCAGGTTCTGCAGAATCTTGACTTTTACGCACAGGCTGGGAGTACGGTTTCAATAATAGGTTCAAACGGTGCGGGCAAAAGCACCTTGCTGAATACCATTGCCGGTACCGTATCACCCCGCTCAGGCACGGTGAACATAGACGGCCAGGACCGCACCAAGGATCCGGAATGGATACGGGCGCGGTATGTAGGCAGGGTACGACAGGATCCTCTGGCAGGGACTGCAGGCGAGATGAGCGTAATGGACAATCTGGCACTGGCCCTGCGCAAGGGTCCGCGGAGCCTCCGCATAGCGGTGACACCGGCCAAGGCAAAACTGCTTACAGAACGGGTAGCAGAACTCGGACTTGGCCTTGAAACAAGGATGCATGAGAACGTATCACGCCTGTCTGGCGGTCAGCGCCAGGCGCTTACCCTGCTGATAGCAGTGCTGTCGCGACCATCGGTCTTGTTGCTCGATGAACACACAGCCGCGCTTGACCCTCGGAATGCCGAACTGGTGCTTGAACTTACCAGGCGTTTCATAGCCGAGTACCAGCTGACAGCCCTGATAGTTACCCACGATATGAAACGCGCTCTTTCCGAGGCAAACCGTGTGGTAATGATGCACGAAGGCCGCATACTGGCTGATGTTGAGGGTGAGCGAAAGTCATCCATGGGTGTGGATGACCTGGTACAGCTTTTCAGGGAATCACGCGGCAAGGAATATGCCGAAGACAGGGACCTCCTCAGCTGAGAACAGGATCGGACTTTGTTCGACGCATCATTTGTCAGGCCGGTGTTTGTCGAAACATTCAGGACAGATACCATGGGAAAACTCTGCTTCGGACCTTTTTTCTATGTATGATTCCAGTACATGCCACTTGTTCTGATCATCCCGGATCTTCTTGCAATATGCGCAGATAGGCAGGATTCCTTGAAGGGTTTCCAGCTGTTTCTGGCTCGTTTCTGCCCGTATCCGTATGCTATCCATGATCATGGCCACCATTCCGAAGGCCGACAGTATATGGAATCCTACGAGCAAACCCTGGAACAGATTTATGTTGATTCGTATGAAACTGAAAACAACAACGAAACTACCCCAGACCATGAGGCTTCCGCCAGCTAGATTGGTACCTATGGCCTTTTCTTTCCTGCCTTTGATCACCAACATGCTGCCGGCAAGCAAGAATAAGAAAGCCCGTAAACCTCTGAGGACCAAGCCTGCTATAATGGCATGAGTTCTGAACATGGCGAGTGCCAGGCCCCAGACTGCAAGCAAGCTACACAGCACTATCAGGTGCCAGAGTTTATACTGATGCGCACCGAAGCGGTATGCGCCAGCTACCAGAAGAATGAATCCGGCAGCATGGGATAGTTCACCTAGAATGTAGAAGGCTCTCGGGCTGATTGGTATTGCACCAGCCCAGAAAACAAAGCCCATGCTATTCAGAAAAAAAGCCACTGACCAGTATTCCAGTCCTGTTTCATCCTTGTTGATTTTACGCAGAACCAG
>JAVEXH010000415.1:0-3180 GCA_034004175.1 Spirochaetia bacterium | reverse complement strand
CCGCGACTGCAGTGAAGGGCATCTGCGGCCAGGTGAATGGCTCCATAGTCCCGGACATGCTTGGCTACGAGGCCGGCCAGAGCGCCTTCGGGGACGTATATGCCTGGTTCAACCAGTAGCTGTCCTGGCCCCTTGAGGCCCTGCTGCCCGGCATCGAAGGTCTGAGCCCTGAACTCCGATCCCGGATCACCGAGACTCTATCAGACAGGCTCATCCCGGCCCTTGAAGCAGCCGCCAAAGACCTTGCTCCTGGCCAGACAGGCATACTGGCCCTGGACTGGCTGAACGGCAGGCGGACTCCTGACGCCGACCAGAAGCTGAAGGGGGCGATAACAGGTCTGTCCCTGGGCAGCGATGCTCCAAAAATCTACCGCGCCCTGGTTGAGGCCACCGCTTATGGCTCCCGGGCCATCATCGAGCGTTTCAGGGAAGAAGGTGTACCGGTCAATGGCATCATAGCCATAGGCGGTGTAGCCAGGAAGTCTCCCATGGTCATGCAGATAGTTGCCGATGTGCTGGGCATGCCCATAGCCGTGCCGGCCAGCGACCAGGCAGTGGCCATGGGGGCTGCCATGTTTGCCGCGGTGGTGGCCGGTCTGTACCCAGACATCCCCGCCGCCCAGGCCGCCATGGCCGCGGCCCTTGAAACCGAATACAAGCCGGATCCCGGCCGTTCAAAAGTCTATGACCAGCTTTACAAGGACTACCTGGCCCTCGGCTCCTTCGTGGAAAGCCGCACCAAATAGAGAACAAGACAGGGAACCCTGAGGGGCCCTCGCAAGGAGTATATACATGACAGACCTGAAACAGTTCAATTTCTGGTTCGTGGTGGGCAGCCAGGACCTGTATGGCGAGGAGACCCTCAGGCAGGTCTCAGAGCATGCCCGCATCATGGCCGATGGCTTTGCGAAGGACCCTGCCCTGCCAGGAACTCTGGTGCTCAAGCCGACGGTTCTGGAGCCGCGGGGCATACAACGGGTCTTCGAAGAGGCCAATGCCGACCCGAGCTGCGCGGGCATCATCACCTGGATGCACACCTTCTCGCCGTCCAAGATGTGGATAGCCGGGCTGGCGGCCAACCGCAAGCCCCTGCTGCACCTGCACACCCAGTTCAACCGCGACATACCCTGGGCCAGCATAGACATGGACTTCATGAACCTGAACCAGTCTGCCCATGGCGACCGCGAGCATGGCTACATTCATGCCCGGATGCGTCTGCCCCGCAAGGTGGTGACAGGGCACTGGGAGGAGACTGCCCTACGGCAGCGCATGGGCCAGTGGATGCGCGCCGCCTGCGCCTTTGCGGACGGCCGGACTTCCACCGTGGTGCGCTGGGGCGACAACATGAGGGAGGTGGCGGTCACCGAAGGAGACAAGGTGTCTGCCCAGATCCGCTTCGGCTGGCAGGTGAATGGCTGGGGCCTGGGTGATCTTGTGGCCAAGGTCGACGCGGTGGACCCCAAGGCCGCAGATGCCCTGGTCGAGGAATACCGAAGCCGCTACGAACTGGCTGCCGATGCCGCCTCCAGTGAGGCGGCCGGCAGGGCCATACGCGAGCAGGCCTGCTTCGAGCTGGGCATGAAGGCCTTCCTTGAAGAGCGGCAGGCTGGTGCCTTCACCACCACTTTCCAGGACCTGCATGGCCTGCCCCAGTTGCCCGGCCTGGCGGTGCAGCGTCTGATGGAGCAGGGCTACGGTTTTGGTGCCGAAGGGGACTGGAAAACAGCCATGCTGGTACGGGCGGTAAAGGTGATGGCCACAGGCCTCCCCGGCGGCACCTCCTTCATGGAGGACTATACCTACCACTTCGAGCCGGGCAAGGAGGCTATCCTTGGCGCCCACATGCTGGAACTGTGCCCGACAATTGCCCAGGGCAAGCCCCGTATCGAAGTGCATCCCCTGGGCATAGGCGGCAAGGCCGACCCTGCCCGCCTGGTCTTTGACGCTGCCCCTGGCAGGGCCGTCTGCGCCACCCTGGTGGACCTGGGAGACCGCTTCAGGATGATACTCAGCGAAGTGGAGTCCATCCCGATCCCGCAGCCCATGCCCAAGCTGCCAGTGGCCAGGGTGCTGTGGCGGCCCTTGCCGAATCTGCGGGATGCCGCGGAGTCATGGATACTGGCCGGCGGGGCGCATCATTCTGCCTATAGCAGCGCCGTGGGAGCAGAAGCACTGCGGGACTGGGCCGAGATGGCCGGTGTCGAGTTCGTCCACATAAAAGAAGGTACCGACCCGAACCGGCTGCGGGACGAGCTGCGCTGGAGTGAGGCCTACTGGAGCAGCCGGGGATAAAGGATAGCAAGAAGTCGATTCCTGCCCTGTCATTCCTGCAATCTGCCGATTATACTATGAGAGAGACCAGTAATTGCGGAGGACATGATGGCGGGTAACAGTCTGCTCAGGAAGGCTAAAGAGGTCCGGAGCAACAGTGACCAGGAAGGTTCTGCTGCCCCTGAGTTCGTCTTTGACGAAAAATCCGGCATCTCCCGCGAAGACCAGCAGGAAATACTCAAGCATATCGATACGGTTGCCAAAGCCAACAAGATCCTGTCCGGCCCCGAGATCTGGAAGGTGCGTCCCCGGAAGCGCGGCGTTGCGGTACCTCTCATGGTAAATCTGGTTGGTGCTCTGGTGCTTGTCGGCGGATTATTCGGGCTTGGACAACTGTTTCCGGATCAAGGCACCCAGGTGGAGTCGGAGACAGTACTGCTGGCCTCGGCAGAAGGTCGCTTGCTCCAGGAGATAAAGCGGGAGGCCGAGGGTCGCATCCTGGAGAAGGACCGAGAAATTGCCAGTATCCAGGAACGCATGGCTGCCATCGACAACGAGCGGGCCAGCCTTATGGCCGGCATAGAGACGCGTATCAAGGCAAAGGAAACGGAGTTGCGCGCCCAGCTGGATCAGGAACTGGAACGCGAGCGCCAGCGCCTGATTGCAGAGGGTCTGTCCGAAGAGATCATCCAGGAACGCTTGAAGGCCTTCGAGCAGGAGAAAATGGCCGCCTTCCAGCTTGAACTGGACACGTATGCCAAGCAGGCTGAAGCCGAGCGCCTTGCCATACAGGCCAACCTGGACAGCGCCAAGGCTGAGTTCCAGAAGGAACTGTCTGATCTGAGCACCGAGCGCCAGCGTATCCTCAATGAATCCCGCGAACGCGAAGAGGCCCTGCGCCAGCAGCTT
>JAVEXH010000414.1:0-3199 GCA_034004175.1 Spirochaetia bacterium | reverse complement strand
GCCGATACAAAACGCCAGAGAGTCAGGGCGTTCTGTCTGGCAGAAGACACATACAGCGCATCGGCCAGCACCAACAGCATGCGATTCAGGTCATGCTCCTGTAGATAAGTCACCACCTGACTGCGTAAATATGCTTTGGCAAGGAAATCATCCAAGCCTGCCCAGACGTACGCAGGATCGCGGACCTTCAGCATGGAAATAGCCCTGGTCAGCACCATATTCACTGCCACCGCCGCATACAGATCGGCGTTGATCCGACCCCGCTCAAGCAAAAATTCCGACCACCTCCGATTGGCATCCAGGCTGCCGGTAGGCTCGATGCGGTACAACAGCATGAAACGGTCAAAACCGGGGTTCCGCAAGGTGCTGATCATGGCTTCCCTCAGGAAGGGATCCTGTTCCACCTGGTCGTCTGCCCGAAGTATGCGGATGGTCTCCTCCCAGGCCACCATGTCTCCGCGTGCTTCATACAAATCAAGCAACGAATAGAGGATGGTCGAACGCTCGCCCGGGTTTTCAAGGGATTCCCGCCACTCGTCAGCCCTGCGGAACTGGAACTCCGCCAGGCCAAGTTCTCCTTCTACCATGAACACCCTGCCCTTCCAGTATTCTGCCTCTGGATATCTTGCCAGTAGACCAACAAGCTTCCCGAGGACCGAAATGGAATCCTCCATCGCAGAGGCCGGTCTGTATTCCAGCACCTGAAGGATCACTGTTATGAAGGCACGATGGCTGTCAGAAATCTTCTGGCCCATCATGGTGGTAAGAAGGCGCCGCAGGGAACCCTGGGATGCTGCCACCATGGCCGCATAATCCCTGAGTATGAATTCTTCGGCGGCAAAGGCTTCAAGGATCCTCTGTATGGAATCTCCCGCCTCCTGTGCAGTGGTACTTTCCATGACTTGTTCTAGCCGCTCTGCAGCGGCCTGAAAGGTTTCACGGCGGGAGATAACGGCCAGTTCAAAGGCCATGTACGCTTCACCAAAATCCTTGTCATTGAAAAGCCGCTTGCCCCGCTCCAGACTAAGCCAGGCCGGCTCATCAAGCGCCCCGGGCAAAGCAGCCTGGGCATGCACAGTGACTGCAAGCAAGAGACATATAAGAATGGCAGGAATTACGGATTTTCTGGCTTCAAGGAACATCATAATAAATCGAATTCCTCCCAGAATACAGTATCGGCATCTTCAGGTGCGCAGGTTCGCGCAATTTCTCCTTTGCGGAAGACTATGACCTTGTTACCCGCTCCGGTTATGCCGATATCTGCATGCCGGGCCTCCCCTGGGCCGTTTACCACACAGCCCATGATGGCCACCGTAACCGGCTTGCCCGAGCCAAGGATACGGTCCCGCCAGCGTGATGCAAAACCATGGGTATCAAAGCCAGCCCTCCCGCAACGGGGACACGACACAATGTCAGCCCCCTCCCGGAGCCCGGTGGCCAGGCAGACCAGCTCAGAGCCGGCTATGACCTCGTTTTCCATGTCCGATGACAGCGATATGCGCAACGTGTCACCAATGCCATCGGAAAGCAAGCCGTACAGGGCCGCAGCACTGCGTACACAGCCCTGAACCAGAGGGCCGGCCTCGGTTACCCCCACATGCAGGGGTATATCGTGCCGCGAGGCGAACAGACGGTTGCAGGCCACGGTGTCTGCAACCGAACTGGCCTTCATCGATACTATCACTTCGGTGAAACCCAAAGCATCCAGGGCTGCCACTTCCCGTTCGGCGGCTTCCACCAGAGCACCGGAGCGTACTTCAAGTTGTTCGGGATCATTGGCAGCCCTGCGGCCGCTTGCAGCTTCATAGACCGCAGCAAGATCCTTGGGCAGGCTGCCGGCATTTACCCCTATCCGGATGGGTACATCCTTGGCGGCAGCCTTGGTAGCCACTTCCCGCAATTTCCAGGGGGCACCCAGATTGCCGGGGTTGACCCGGATCTTTGCAATGGGGAAATCAAGACAGCGAAGGGCAATGCGCCAGTCAAAATGGATGTCAGCAACCAGAGGCATGTCCACCCGTGAGGCCAGAGCTCCCAGGGCTTCCACATCGGTGATGGCTGGTACGGCAAAACGCAAAATCCTGCAGCCAAGGCCGGCCAGGGTGCTGATCCTGGCGACGGCGGCATCCAGATCCTTCTCTGTCAGAGCTTCCTTCCACATGGTCTGCACCGGAGGCGGATACCCTCCCCCCACGAGAACTGTGCCGACCTTTACTATCCTGGTATTCTTTCCCATGACCGGAAGTATACTCCGAGTGCTGACTATTGTCGCCCTGTCCAAGGGGATATCCCGTGGTCGTCATGCAACGAATGCATGGTGTTGCATGTCTGTCCACGCTAAAAAAAGCCGCCCCGGTCGGGACGGCTCTGCTGGGCTGATCCGTACGTCGTATCAAATAACTCCGAACAGGAAGGCCATGACAAAAAGTGCTACGGTTTCACAGATACCCACCACCGTGATGTACTGGGCGAAACCCTTGCCTGTCTCGCCAAACGCATCACAACTGGCGGCTGCGGCTTGCCCCTGAGCAACCGCCGACATGCATATGGCCAAGCCGCCGGTTATTCCTGCGCTGAGCAAAAGAGCCGGGTCAGCACTTGAACGCATCATCGAACCAAGCAGGATGTTGCCATAAATGGTCTGGGTAAGAGGGGCCCCCGCAAAGGCCATGAGAAGGAACGGTGCTGGCTTGTTGGCCATATACGCTCGTTTCCAGGCACCGATTGCAGCCTGGCCGGCTATCCCGGCGCCAATGGCAGATCCAACAGCCGCGAGTCCCAGTACGGCCGCTACGCCGATCATTCCAATATTCACTTCGGAGCTCCTTTCCTTGTAACAGAAACCTTTTCATCCAGATCTTTGAACGGTTCATATCGATATCCGGACCACTCCATGTTCATGTGGCCCGAGAATTCGAGCAGGTTGAGGCGCACACCGTGGACAACCACGGACAAGGCGCCCATAACCAGGTTCAGGCCGTGGCCTATCAGCAATATCATGGCCCCGAAAAGGAAGGCCAGTGAAACCCGCAACAGACCGGAGGCCATGCCGTTGGTAGCCTGTGAAATGGCCACACCCGCAAGACCAACAGCCCACAGGCGGATGTAGGACACATTATCAGCGAAGAAACTCACCGCACCCAGGAAAATGGATATGATGTTCTTCAGCGTATCGAGTATGGCCTGCTCCGGGCCAGTT
>JAVEXH010000021.1:0-14882 GCA_034004175.1 Spirochaetia bacterium | reverse complement strand
GCCGCGCCACCGAACTCGCCGGCCGTACCGAGCCGGAACGCAGGCTGGATACAGTGGATCGACTGCACATGATCCAGTGGCTGGACCAGCAGCAGCAATCCCGGGACTACTGGCGCCGTCGAAATCGCGCCCTGTATGCCGACCTTGAAGCCTGGCAGCGTTATTCCGCCGCTGACGACAAAACGGGCTTCCTGGCCAGCCGCTTTGGAACCATGCACAGTGGTCTGGTGGAATACCTCAAGACCGACGATCCGCTGGGGGCGCTTGTGGAGGCAAACCGGATCAAGCCCGGTGAGACCGGGGGCGAGGACGGCGACCTGTTCTGATCCTGCTCTGGCCTTTTTACGTCCTGACATGATACCATCCGCCGGTTCCCCACGATTCCTGTTTGCACCGAGGAGACCGGCGTGCGATTGCCCCGAGACTACTACCGCTCCTTCATCAGCCCCCAGCGCTTCATCTGGCTTGCCCTTACCAATCCCCGGCTGGCTGGCCCCGGGCTGAAGGTGGCCCTGGCCGCCGTGCGGATGTTCTTCCTGCCCCAGTTCCAGACTGCAATATTCCGTACCCGGCCAGTGGTCTATGTAGACCATCCGGTGGACCGTGCCATTCCGTTCCAGCCGTCGGTTGTCTCGCTGTACATGAGTTTCATTCCCCTGTGGATGAACGCGGTCTTCTGGCTGAACCGGCGTTATGGCAGGGCGGCAGATGCCTTGCTGGCGGATTTCCTGGAAAGCATAGCCCTGCTGTATGACGAGGCTGGGTCCATCTACCTGCGCTGCCACAGTACAACGGTGCGGCCGAAGCGCCTGCCAAACCTGAGCTGTGCCATGATCCAGGTACTGGATCCCCACCTGAACTGCATACCGAGCCTGCACGTGACCATAGTCTTCGGTGCCTGGATGCTGGCACGAGGTGTTGTCGACGCCATGGGTGACACCGGGCGTGATGCTCATGCTGGCACGGCCGCCGATGAGAGCCGGGCCGAGGCCTGGCTGGCTTCCCTGTATGATCATGCCCGACGCATAGCCGAGACCACCATGCTCATGAAACAGCACTCGGTGAACTGTGTAGGTGCTTCCCTGTGGTACCTGAATGCCCGGTTCCCGGCAAGTTTCGATGAGGCACGCTGTGCAGCCATAATGAGCGGGCTGTTCACCATCGAGGGTCAGGATGTGCCGGTGAAGGAAGAAGCCAGGGCCAGGGTCCGCGAGGTCTTTGCCCTGCTGAAGCAGTATGCTGCCGGTGGTGGTGATTGGCGCCGTCCCTTGCTCGGATTCATCCAGAGCTTTCCGGAAACACCGCCGGATTTCCGCTGACCTTGCCGGCAAAGCGGATTTGCTAGCGGACAGCGCGGTTCCTGAACAGGTAGTCGGCAAACAGGGTCTGGGGGCCGCTGCCGAGTTCTTCCAGCTCTGCAGCCAGATCCAGAGCCTGCTTGAAGGCGGCGGGGATGCCTGGTTGTCTGTGTGCCGCCGTTACCGGGCCGCCGGCGGCTTCGGTCCTGAGCGTGCCTGCCGCTGCCAGTTGCAGTGCCGAGTCCATCATACTGGTCATGAGGCTGACAGGATTCTGGCCAGGCAGCAGTTCCACGAAGTGTACCGGGCCACCGAGTTCGTTCATCATGCCGGCCTTGGCCGCCTCAAGGCCACCTGTTTCGTCCGCCAGCCCGTTTGCCACCGCCTCTGAACCAAGCCAGACCTGGCCACGGCCCAGTTCGTCCGCCTTCTTCGTGTCCATAGATCTGCCACGGGCCACTACTGCAATAAAGCGCTCGTAGATGTGGGCTATCGACGCTGCGAGCACCGCAGCGTCTTCTTCACGCCGGGGCAGGAGTATGTTGCCGAAATTGGCACTGTCGCCGGCCACCACAGTGTCACTGCCTATCGCTAGTTTATCCAGCAGACCGGAAGCGTCCGGCCAGAGGCCGGTAACCCCGATGGAACCGGTTATGGTACCTTCCTCCGCGTAGATGCGGGTGGCGGGAGCAGAGATGTAATAGCCACCGGAAGCCGCATAGCCACCCATGGAAACATACACGGGTTTTCCTGCTTCCACTGTCAGGGCCACTTCACGGGCTATCAGGTCGCTCATCAGGGCAGAGCCTCCACCGGAGTCCACCCGCATGAGTATTCCGTCAACCGAGTTGTCTTCCCGGAGGGCGGCAAGGGTCCGTGCGGTGGCTTCCCCGATGGATCTGCCGGCTATACCCTCGTCATCGAGTATGGTGCCCTGCAGGTACAGCAAGGCCACGGTCCTGGTTCCCGGGGGTGGTCCCCATGATGTAGTGGTATCCCGCATATAGTCACGTATATCCAGTCTGGAGACCCGACCCATGCGCTTTTCAACGGTCTTGTCAAATTCGTCACGGTAGGCCAGGGCGTCCACCAGGCCTGCTTCGATTGCCTGGGATGGTATCAGGTAGGGTCCGGCGCCGATGAGGCTGGCAGCATCCTTTGCCAGGCGTTCTCCCCTGGCTTGTTCAAGCGCGGCATAACTCTGGGCAGCAAGGCCGCCTACATAGCGTTCCTTCATGGTGCGTTCAGCATCGGTGATGCCGTATTCGGTGAAATTATTGAAGGCTGTCTTGGTATCGTGGGATTGCAGGTTGTACATGCGGATGCCCAGCTTCTCGAAGAAGCCGCGGAAGTACAGATCGAAGGATCCCAGATCGACCAGGCCCAGCTGGCCATTCGGATCCAGGGCCAGGTAATCAGCTGAGGCTGCGGTGTAGATATAGTCGTTTTTGCCCAGGACCCTGGCATAGGCAAAAACCGGCTTGCCGCTTGCCTTGAAGGCTGAAAGGCTGCGGTGCAAAGCCTGGGCGTCGGCTATGGAAGCTGCCATGGGTGGGTAGTAGATCACAATGCCGGCCACCTGGGGATCCCCGGCAGCCCTGTCCAGGGCTTCTACAAGGGAGCCAAGCCAGATCCTTTCCCTGAAACCGGGCATGTACAGCATCGGAGGGCTGGATGGAACCATACCGGCATCATCGATTACCAGAAGGGTTGTCCCGAAAGGCAGGGGCGTACGTCTGCCAGGCCGATCCAGCCGGAGGGCAGAGGCAAAGGCTGCGTTGTCCATGGTGCCGGCATCGGGAAGCACCAGTTCGGATTCGCCGATGCCGATTCGCAGATGGGTCTGCAGGCCGAAACGCAGGGATTCCGGTTCGACCCAGGCCTTGAGGCCAAGCCAGGAGCCGAGTCTGATCCTTGCGGCCACATTCTGTACCCGGGTGCTGCCATCCCGAGCCAGGACATCGGCGCTGAGGGTCAGGGCTGATTCACGGTGGGGCCAGGCAGCCAGGGGCCGTATGGCAAGCCCCCCACCCCAGGCCGGACTGGCCGACGAGGCATCTTCAAGGGTAACGCCTACGGAAAACAGGTTGAAAGGCCGGTACAGGACGCCGAGATCATAAGGGCTGTCAGAACTGGTCAGTTTGTCACCCTCTTCCCAGGATACAGCTGCCCCGGCACCGAAGGAGCCCAGGCCCAAGGCTGTCGCAAGCCTGTTCCCGCGATCGTCAGCACCATGGAGGCTGTTGTATGATATGCCTCCGAACCCCAAACCAAGATCCAGGTTCTGTGCAGGGTCATCTGCCTGCACATCCAGCTTGGTCAGGTCGATGTTTTCACGGAAGGCCAGGGAAAATGCGTCGCCGGAGAAGGCCTGGGCTGCAGGGTTGCCCGTGAAGTCCCAGAAGGTTACGGGATCTGCCCTGGTGATGGGAGTGGCTTCCTGGGCCGGTACCGGAAGGGGTGTGGACAGAAGGAAGAACACTGAAATTACAAGGATTGCCCGGGTCGCATGCCTGTGGTAGTCCAGGCTTTGCCTTGGCAGCACCGAAGCTGCCTTTGTAACTGTCTGCGTAGCTGCTCTGCTGTCCATAGGAGCTCTCCTGTGCCTTGCCCTCGGGAAAACAGAGCAAGCCTGGCAACCTGGTTGCAATTCAGGCTCAGACGATCAAGGCCACCTGCAGATCGCAGACATTGGTATTGGTCGGTCCTGTTTTCAGAAGGCCATGTATATGTTCAAAGTAATGGTACGAGTCGTTGGAAGCCAGGAATTTCCGCGGATCCAGGCCGGCTTTCCTGGAGCTTGCCAGCAAGGCGGCGTCTGCAAAGGCACCTGCCGCATCGGTGGGGCCATCGTTTCCATCGGTGCCGCCGGACAGGAAACACAGGCGCTCTGCAAGGCCTGGCTCCATGTCGATCAGGCCGCACAGGAAGGCAAGGGCCATCTCCTGGTTCCGGCCTCCCTTGCCCTCACCCCGGATGGTCACGGTGGTTTCACCACCGCCTATGATGCAGGCGGGTGGCACGGCAGGCTCGCCATGGCTGGCGCTGGATGCTGCAATGCCCTGGTAGAACAGCGCGGCCTCCCGGGCTTCGCAGGCTACCCGCGAGCCGAGGTACACGGTGCGGTAGCCAAGCTCTTCTGCTTTGGCCACAGCTGCCAGGGCCGCCTGTCTGTTGGAACCCAGGATGATGTTGCTTACCTTGTTGAACAGTGGATCCCCTGGCTTTGGCGTATCGGGAACCTCTCCGGCCAGTCCGTCACGCAGGAGTTGCATGGCAGCCTCCGGGATGCGGCTTTCGATGTTGTATCGTTGGACCACGCCCATCGCATCTGCCCAGCACGTGGCATCGGGTACGGTCGGGCCTGATGCTATGGAAGACAGTTCATCGCCGAGAACGTCCGACAGGACCAGGGATACTACGGTGGCAGGGAAGAGGGCAGCGGCAAGTCGTCCGCCCTTCACTGCCGAGAGGTGGCGCCTGACGGTGTTTATCTCCCGTATGTCTGCCCCGCAGGCCAGGAGGGCAGAGGTTACCGCCGCCTTGTCCTTCAGGGAAATGCGTCGCCGGCCATCATCCCAGGGAGCATCGCCCCATGGAGCGCAGAGTATGGCTGAACCACCACCGGAGACCAGGATGATCACCAGGGTGCGTTCGTCGGCTTCCTTGGCCAGAGCCAGTATACGTCTGGCAGCCTGTGCGCTTGACTCATCGGGTACCGGATGGGAAGCCTCTATCAGTTCCATGAACCCCAGGATTTCTCCATGTCCGTGTTTTACTGCTATGAGGCCGCCTCTGATCCTGTTCCCGAGTGCATCCTCCAGGCCCAGGGCCATCCGTGCGCTGGCCTTGCCGAAACCGAGCACCATGAGGCGGTCATAGTTTGCAAGATCCCAGGTCTGGCTCCTGCCGTCCGCCTGTATCGTCAATATGGAACCTTCAAGGCGTACAGCCTCCCGTACCATGGGACGGGGGTCTACCCTGAGTACGCCGGCACGGAAAATTGTCTCTGCATCGGCCCTGAGGCTGGCGTGGTCTTTCATGGTTCCATACTCCTTGCCTGGATCCCAGGCTTGTTGAAACTGGCCGGATGTCGGTTTCAGCGCCGCGCTGCATCAAAAGAAGCCCGGTCAGGCCGGTAAGCTTCGGCCTTGGCTCCTTTCCTGAGGATGCGGACGGTCTTGAGCGCATCTCCCTGCTTGGTGGCCAGTACCGATGGCAGGCCGGAGACAACCCTGCCGAAGATGCTGTACCCGCCGTCAAGATGGGGTGCCTTGCCCAGGGTGATGAAGAACTGGCTGCCGTTGGTGTCAGGCCCCGCATTGGCCATCCCGAGCACACCTACGGCATTGAAGCTGAGTTTGGGGTCAATCTCGTTGCGGAACTGGTATCCCGGACCGCCACGGCCGGTACCGGTCGGGTCGCCGGTCTGGACCACGAAGCCGGGAACCACCCGGTGGAATTTCAGGTTGTCGAAGTACAGTTTTCCGTCGGCCGGTATGGTGCCTTCTGCCAAACCCACAAAGCTCATCACCGCCAGAGGCGCACTCTCGGGGAAGAGTTCCACTATGACCGTGCCGGTGGTTATGCTCAGGACCGCATACAGGCCATCAGGCAGATTGGCCCCGGGAGCGGCCGGCTGTGCGGACAGGGAGCAGGGAAGTGTCATGGCCAGAAACAGGGCAAGGATGAAAAATGGTCGTGATGTATGTTTCATTCGGGTACCTCGTCTTGAACCAATGTATACAGGGGAAGTATTTTTCACAACCCACCAGGTTTGTTGATAAAATAATTCCTGTAGGTTAGGATTGCTCATCCTGCAGCACAAAAGTGTGCGCAGGACCGGCGGGAGGCTTCAGGGCATGGATATAGACGAGCGTGCCAGATTCAGGCACGAAGCGAGGACTCTCCTGAACCATGCCGTAGGGTATGCCGAACTGCTGGCAAGCGATGCTGTAGAGTCAGCAGACGACAGCATGGAGCAGGCCCTGATCGAAATACGCAGCGCTGCCCTCAGGCTGCGCAAGCCGGCCATAGAGTTCATAGCCGCTGTTACCGAGTCCAGTCCTTTCCCTGATGCCCTGAAGCAGGAAGTCTATGCCTGCCTCTACGATGTTGTCTGCCTTGTGCAGGCCGCCAGGCGCAACGCTCCAGCCCAGGGGGCCGAAGCCATGCTGGAAGATGTCAGGCGCGTGCATGAGGCAGTGAATGACCTGGCTAACCTGTTCGAGGAAACCGAATCAAAGGGCGGTTTCAAGGGCGAATTGCCGGTCAGCCTGCCATATATCAGCGGTGGCACTGCCAAGCGTTCGGGGCGTATCCTGGTGGTGGACGATGACCAGTTCGGTCGTGACCTTCTGTCCAGACATCTGGAACGGCAGGGCCATACCGTCTGCCAGGCCAACAGTGGCAAAGCAGCCTTCGATATCCTGATCGAAGCGCCCTTCGACATAGTGATCCTGGACATAATGATGCCTGGCATGAGCGGCTTCCAGTTCCTGGAGACCCTGAAACATGACGAGCACCTGCGGGATACCTCCGTCCTGGTGGTGTCGGCCCTGGATGATCCTGCCTCCACCGCCAGGTGCATAGAATACGGCGCGGAGGATTACCTGCCCCGCGATTTCGATCCGTCCATACTCAAAGCCAGGATAGACAGCCTGCTTGAAAAGAAGGAATACAAGCTTCGCAACGATCTGGCCATGCGCCGCTTGGTGGAGACCCAGTTGCAGCTTGCCGGAGAACTCAAGGAGGCGGCAGGTTATGTGAAGAGCCTCCTGCCCCGGAAGCTGGACTGGCATGATGTGGCGGCCGACTGGGAGTTCATACCCTCCCTCAGCCTGGGGGGAGACAGCTTTTATTACCACAGCATAGACGATGACCACTTGGCCATCTTCCTGCTCGATGTGAGCGGACACGGCATACAGGCAGCCCTGCTGTCGGCTACCATCATGAACATGCTCCGTTCCCTGGCTCTCGGTGGCCTTGATTACGGCTCGCCGTCATCGGTCCTGGCCAGGCTCAATGCATCCTTCCATGTGGAGGAGCAGAACAACATGTTCTTCACGATATGGTACGGGGTCTACGATGCCAAGGAAAAAATCCTGCATTGGGCAGGTGCGGGCAGCCCTCCGGCCATCATGGTAGGACCGGACGGCTCGGTGTCGGAGTTGTCCGGGGACGGACCGGTGATCGGGGTTGACGGCAGCGCGGTCTTCAGCGATTTCCATCAGCCTGTTGCCGCAGGCTCCCACCTCTACCTGTTCAGTGACGGCCTGTACGAGGTCAGGACCGGTGAATCGGCCATGCTGCCCTGGGAAGACTTCCTTGGCCTGCTGCTGGCCCATCACCGCGAATGCTCATCGGCTCCCCACTGTCTTTCGCCGATACGGCGGATAGTGGACGCGGTCAAGGGCCTGAGCGGCAGGGATATTTTTGATGACGATGTGTCCATCGTGGAGTTTGCCTTCAATGCCTGAACTGATCATCCGCCTGCCTGACGACTTCCATGTGCATCTGCGGCAGGGACCAGCCATGGCTTCCTATGTGGCCAGAAGCGCTGCCCTGTTCGGCCGCTATCTGGCCATGCCGAACATCGTACCTCCGCTTGTAAGCGGCAGGGCAGTATCGGATTACCTGACAGCTCTCCGCAAGGCCGTCCCGGCCCCGGAAGTAGTTGCCCAGGATGCCAGCGGTGGAGCTGGACCGCTCATCGGTCATGGACCGCTCATCGGTCATGGACCGCTCATCGGTCATGGACCGCTGGGCAGTTTCAAGCTGATTCCCGGCATGGGCAGGCAAGCGGTGCTGGACTGCGTAGCCGCAGGTGCGCTGGTGGGCAAATACTATCCCGCAGGCAGCACCACCAATGCGGCTGATGGGGTACCGGACCCCGATGACGTACGGGCCGAACTGGACGCCATGGAAGAGGCTGATACGGTATTGTCGATACATGCCGAAGATCCTTCGGCTCCGGTGATGGAGCGGGAAGAGCGGTTCCTGCCACAGATGGACCGCATCCTGGCCAGGCATCCCCGGCTGCGCATGGTGATGGAGCATGTTTCAAGTGCTGCCGGGGTACATGCGGTGCTGGCCTGGCCGGAGCGGGTGGCAGCTACCATCACGGCCCATCATCTGGCCTTTACCATTGATGACCTGGCAGGAGAACGGCTTGACCCGGGATTCTACTGCAAGCCCATAGTCAAGACGGCGGCTGACCGGGCTGCCTTGATCGAAGCTGCCTGTTCGGGTCACCCGCGCTTCTTCTTCGGCAGCGACAGTGCCCCGCACAGCGCCGAGGCAAAGGCTGCAGGAGCAGCAGGCGTGTATGCATCACCTGTGGCCTTGCAGCTTCTTGCCGGGGTATTCGATGAGGCCGGTGCCCTGGACAGGCTGGAGGGCTTTACCTCCGCCCGGGGCGCGGCGTTCTACCGGCTGGCACCCAATGATGGCCAGCTCGTGTTGCGCCGGGAAGCCTGGAAGGTGCCTGAACTCCTGGACGGCTGCGTACCCCTGGCCCATGGCCGTACCCTGGCCTGGACCGCTGCCCGGATCTGAGGCGATGCCAACCGGATTCTAGAGGCGACGCCAACCGGATTCTAGAGGCGACGCCAACCGGATTCTAGAGGCGAACGATCCTGGAGTGGGTGAGCACTTCGTAGCCGGAGGCGGTGATGAGCACATCGTCTTCAAGCCTGACACCTCCGAGAGCCGGGTCATACAGGCCTGGCTCTATGGTTATGATGTGCCCGGGCACAAGAGTCCAGTCGTTGTCTGCCCTGCTGCGGACGGCCGGCATCTCGTGGGCTTCAAGTCCTACGCCATGGCCGAGCCCATGGGGCATGGTATAGCCCCTCTCCGAAAAGATGGCATCTACCCTGAGGGCTATGTTCCGGCTCTTGACGCCCGGACCGCACATGGCCACAGCCTCTGTATGGGCTTTCTGGACCAGGTCGACCATTTCAGCGCGTTTTCCCTCGAGTTTGCCCCTGACAAAGGTCATGGTCACGTCCGATGTATACCCCTCGTAGACAAGGCCGAAGTCCAGTATGGACAGGCCTTCGGTGGCAAAGGGTGCTGCGGTATAGGAGGGAAAGGCATGGATGCCGAAGCTGCGTGACGGGCCGGCTGCAATCGTGTCAAAACCTGTCTTTTCGCAGCCTTCAGCCCTAAGGAAACGTTCTATGAAAAGGGCTACATCCAGTTCGGTGGCCAGTTCTCCTGCCCGTACTGCCTTCTCGATGGCATCCATGGCTTTGTCGGTTATGGCCGAGACCTTGTGGTACACCGCCAGTTCATCTGCGTCCTTCACCGCCCTCATGGCAGCGGCTGTTTTTGCCGAGCCATCATCGCTGCATTCAAAATCGTGGTCCGGGCAGGCTTCCACGTAGTTTATGTACATGGGATAAGGGGTAACCGCTGGCAGGTCTATACTGCTACCCTCCTTGATGCCCAGCCTGGCTATGGCTCCTGCCATGGCTTTGTACGGAGTCCGCTCGAAATCGGTATAGGCTGTGATGGTTTCGACACTGGCCATGGCGTTGGCCATGTTCATGTCCCAGGGAACCAGCATCGATCGGCCATCGGAGGCTATGAACAGCAGGGCATCGCCGGGGTGCCCGGAGAAGTAGCGTATGGATGGATCACGCCGGCCTTCGGTATCCTCGAACATGGCCATGGCCAGACCCCGTTCGGCCAGACTTCCGGCCAGGCTGTGTCGCCTCTTCCCGTATGCGTTCATGGTTCCTCCTGTGTCCGTGAATGGACGCTGTCGCTGGATGGATGTCTGCAGGCCGCCCGGGGCTTATTGCAGTGCCTTCTGGGCGGTGGCTGCCAGGTTCAGGATGCCCCCCGACCAGCCCTGGTTCAGGCTGACTGCCTGCAGTGCCGGTGACAGCTCTTTCCTGGTGTTCACCGCTGCATTCTGCAGGGCCGCGCGCATCAGGGTCTCCCTGGTGTTGTCCACCAGCCCACGGCGATGGACGCCATCCAGGTCTATGATGATGTCCCGGAGGAAGATGGCTGATTCCACAGACCGTGTGGCACCCATGGCACGGAGGGCAACCAGTTTCTCGTCCAGTCCACCCAGCCGGTATGCTTCGTTGAAATCCGCAGATGAATTGCCGCTTCGGTCACCCAAGGTCACCAGGGCGTTCATGGAGCGGACCCGCAGATCCGAAAGCAGCGTCTCTTCTGCCTTGTTGCGGGGAGACAGGGTGATACCACGTGAGAGTGCATTGGCAGCGGTGCTGATCTTGTTTTCGTCAGCCGCTTTGGAACGCATCAGAAGATCAAAGGCACGGATCTTGCGCTCCAGGGATTCCTTTTCTATGATCTCCGCCACCGCTTCCGTCGGGTCATCCAGCACCAGCGGCAGGGAACGCTCGGCCTGTTCGCGGACCCGCCGGGAGTACCAGCCTTCACTGGCAAAGAACAAGGGTGCAAAACCCAGGGGGGAGCGCAGGCGTTCCAGGGCCAGGATGCTGCCATAGGCCAGTTTTTCACCAGCATCACGGTCGGCAGCAGGTGCCAGGTTCAGATCCCGGAGGATCAGGGATATCTTTTCGGCGTATTCGGTGGCCCGCATGGAGCCCAGCGCTATCAGCGCCTCCGACCTGGTGAGGGGGTCTGCCGAGTCATCCACTACGCGCATCACCGAGGCCGCCGCGTTTGTATAGCGCCAGTCGCCCAGGCTCTTGACCAGGACCTGGGTAAAACGTTCGTACAGTTCGCGCTCGGACCCCAGTCGTATGCTACTTCTGTTGGCCAGAGCCCAATCCAGGGCATCCAGTGCGTAAACGGCGGCATCAGGATCATTCAGGGCTGCCATGCTCAGGGCTACCGCATAGCGTTGCTGTACTGTCTCCGCAGTCTCCATTATAAGCCCGTAGACACGGACAGTCTCATTGGCGGAAGTCGGGGCAGGCACAGCGGCCAGGATGGCAAGAGCGATTATGAATGGAACAAGTGGCTTCATGGATCAATCCTTCCGGGCAAGGCCCGTTGTTCGTAGTAAAAAGAGTGCGTTGTCCACAGCAAGAGACTGCTATTCGTAGTATGAGACCGTCCGCGTCTCCGTGCGGAAGGCATATTCATAGCTGGTTGATTCCCGGTGCCGCCCGGAGGCATCGGTAAGGGTCATTTCAATGACCTGCCCCTCCGGCCCATATTCAAAGAGCCTGCTGCGTTCAAGCCTGCCATCGGTACGGAAGGATTTTTCCTGTACAGGCAGGCCGGCTTCGATGACATATTCGACACGGTCCTGCGGGGTTCCCGCGGCACTGAAGTACTGTATTCCGGCAAGTACACCATCAGCATTGTAGCGGTACTCTCCCCTGCCGGTGCTGTTGCCTGCGCCATCACTCATGAGCAGTTCGGCAAGCAGCCCATCCTGGTAGCGGTACAGGGTCTTGGCCAGGACAAGGCCTTTTGAATCAAGAACCTTCCATTCCGTCCTGCGTCCGTCTGTCCAGGACCATTCTGAAACCGACTGTGCCACCCCTTTGCCGTCAGCCACTGTCTCCCTGAAAAGCAGGCCTTCGCCATCATATTCAAAGGTGGAACGATTCAGTACCGCACCGTCGGGGCCGTAGTTGGTACGTGCGGTCAGCATTCCATCCTTGTATTCGTAATTTGTCTTCCCGGCTGGTTCCGGAAAGGAAGGCTTGCGTATGACGCTTGAGATCATGCGGGTGTAGTCCGCGGACCAGGTATGTTCCGTTGTCTGGTCCACAACACCGTCTGCAAAGACCTTGGTCTCCCTGAGTACCACCGGTACCCGGTACTCTTCCGTGCGCTGCTTCAGGACGGGTTCCGGTTTTTCCGCAACCACAGGAGCTTCAACGGCAGGGGTAGGTGCAGCCTGTGGCTCTGCCTGGCCAGGCTGGGCGCTTGTTCCGTCCGTGGATCCCGCTTGTGCGGAATCGCCGGCGGGGGTGGATACACAGGAAACCATTGTCATGATGATCAATCCCATGGCAACCAAAGATGGCATTCGTTTCATTGTACGTCGTTCCTCCGATGGATTTGGTGGCGGTAAGCATGCACGGTGATGCCCGTTTCATGCTGTGCAAGTGACCCGACCCGGAGTCGATGTCACAGACTGTATTAAATGCAAGTATCAGAACCTAGAGGTGCCGTATCCGGTACCACAGCACCAGAAGTTTGAACCGGAACAGGGTCAGGAACCGGAAGATGTGTAGTGGGTGCCGTGGAAGGTAATGCAGCCATTCCATGCCGGATGCAAAAAGGTTCTCCGATGGCCGCTGCCTGCGTTCCGCAAAGATATCGAAGACATCCGAGCACCACAGATGTATGCCGGCATTGAAATGCTTCAGGTTGCGGGGTATCCATCGCTCGCCACCGGGTATGCCCTTGCCTACCAGCAAGAGGGTGGGCGTGGCTTTCCTGATGGCCTCTATGACCTTTGGCATGAAGGTCCGGTTCACCAGGCTTGAATGTCGTCCGACTATGTGCAGTCCCGGAAAGGTGGCCTTTATGTTCTTTTCTGCCTTGAGCAGGCTTTTGGGTGACGAACCGAACAGATAGGCCGATTTGTGCCATTGCTCCAGTATGGACAACAAGCGGATGATGAAATCGAAGGGTTCATACCGCTGCGGCAGGGGGCGTTTCAGGAATTTTGCTGCCTTGATGATAGGCAAGGAAATCGGCAGCACAAGGCTGGCGCCGGACAGCATGGTGCGGAACTCGCCTGAACGCCTGGCCCGCATGAGGTCTGCAAGGGACAGGAGCATGATCTGATGGTTCTTGCCGCTTGAATACATGGTCTGGATCACTGCCTCGAGATCCTCGGGGGCGACAATGTCAACAGGAACCTTGAGTATGTTTATTCTCTGTACTCGCTCGTGGACCATGAGGTTCGCTCCAGGCAGATGATGCGTATCGATGCGATGGCGAAAATCGCCGCGGTCTCGGCCCGTAGTACTGCAGGACCAAGCCAGGCCGGACGGAATCCCGCTTCGTTCAGGGCTGTTGTTTCTGCACTGGACAGCCCGCCTTCGGGACCGACACAGGCAAATACCGCCTGCATCCGTGGTGTACAATAGCGGTGGATCGAAGACTCCGCAAGGGGAGTCTCATGGAAATACAGGCCCAGGGCCTTGCGGAGTACAGGATTGTATTCTTCAATGAATCGATGGAAGGGCATGACCTGCTCCAGCCTGGTGGGGATGGCGGACCCGGACTGACCAATGGCTTCGCGTGAGAGGCGCCGCAGGCGTTCCAGCCTGGAGCCGAACTCGCCTTTTGGCATTGAGCGTTCTGTTTCAAGGGGTATCAGGGCAGCAACACCAGCCTCTGTCGCAGCTCTGACCACCTCATCCAGTTTTGAGCCTTTCAGCAAACCTACAGCCAGGAATATCGGAGGGATGGACAGGGCCGGACTCTGCGCTGCGGCTGCTTCCGTCGCAGACTCTGTCCCGGGAGTAGCCCCCACCGGTTCATGCACACCGCCTGTGCCGGCCCTGATGTCTGGGAGGTACCCGGGCAAAAGGGCAGAGTGACCAGTGGATGGAACAAGTGAAAGCAGTACGCGGTTAGTTCCTGACTCCTGGACGGTGCAGGTGTATGCCGACCCGTCCGGAGCCAGCGCCGGGAATGAATCACCCGGTCCCAGGCGGAGGACAAGCGTCAGGCGCCGTGCGTCCTTGCCCGAAACCACCAGGGATGATCCACCGTCCCATGACGGTGGGAGTACGAACTGCCGCATTGCACCCAGCGGTCAGGGCAGTACATCGAGGGCTGCAGCCTGGAGGTCCCGCACCGAAAGGGTGCTGGAAAGCAGGGACTTGTACTGTCCTCCTGCAAGAATTTCCAGAGCTGCCTTGAGCTGGATATCAAAATCAAGGTCGTAGGCAGGGGCTATGCTCGTTCGCTGCAGCTGGTTGCGGACCATCTTGGTCAGGACCCGTTCGGTCAGCGGAGAACCGGCAGCCCGGAGGCCCCGTACGAACAGCTCCACTTCGGCGGTGCTTGCGTTCGGCTTTTCCCGGGCAAAGGTGGCAAACACGTCCCGATCTATCAGTTCCGACAGGGACGCTTCCTGTTCAGGAGTAAGCTCCGGTTCCTTCACCTCGAGGTCGGGAGCAATGCCGATCTTGTCGATATTGGCATCGCTTGGTGTGTAATAGCGTGACATGGTCAGTTTGAAGCCTGTCTCGCCAAGGGGAAGCACCAGCTGTACCGAGCCCTTGCCATAGCTGTTCTCGCCGATCAGGTAGGCACGTTTGTTGTCTTTCAGGGCACCGGCCAATATCTCGGATGCACTTGCCGACCCTTTGTTTATCAGTACCACTATCGGCAGGTCGGCACTGACCTGGGTTACCTGCCTGGCCGAATAGACCATGTTCTCCTGTATGTTGCGGGACTTGGTGGACACGATGATTCCCCGGGGCAGGAAGAGATCGGCAACCTGTACCACCGATTGCAGGAGCCCGCCGGGATTGTTGCGGAGGTCTATGATCAGGCCGGTGTACTGCTGTGTCTTGAACCACTCAAGGGCTTCCCGTACCCGTACCACGGTCTGTGGAGAAAATTCGATGATACGCAGATAGCCAGTACCATCAG
>JAVEXH010000413.1:0-3201 GCA_034004175.1 Spirochaetia bacterium | reverse complement strand
AACCTGCTGACCAGCAGGAAGCCTACGACATGACCATGGAAGCCTTCGAGCTGTCCGAACGCTACGAATTGCCGGTGATGATACGCATAACCACCCGTCTGGCCCACAGCCGCTCGGTGGTCAATCTGAAGCCAGCCCGCACAGGGAATTCGATCCACAAACCAGGTGGCACCATGGACTGGATTCTCATGCCTTCGGTAGCCCGGGTCAGATGGCACGAACTGCTTGGCAAGCAGGAAAAACTGCGCACGGTTTCGGAAGCCCATGCAGCCAATGTCCTGTCCTTGGGCGGCACGAAGCGGGGTATCATAACCACCGGTCTTGCCCTCCAGTACTACAAGGAGAATCTGGAAGATTACATGGAAGCCAACGGCGGCACAAAGCCCAGCCACCTCCATATCGGCTTTTACCCCATGCCGGAAGACAAGATACGCGCCTTGTACGCCGACTGCGACGAGGTACTCGTAATCGAAGAAGGCTACCCCTATATAGAAAGACAACTGCGGGGCATAGTTGCCCCGGCCAAGCGAATCCTGGGCAAGGAAACAGGCGAGATTCCCTATGAAGGGGAATTGTCACCCGACATAGTGCGCAAGGCCCTTGGCTTGCCGGCACATCAAGGCATGGCCGTGCGGGAACTGATCCCCCCGACCAGACCACCCCAACTGTGCATGGGTTGCCCCCATGCCGACAGCTTCAGTGCCCTCAACGAGGCAGTGGCGGATTATCCCCTGCATGCCGTAACCAGCGACATCGGCTGCTATACACTGGGAGCCCTGCCGCCGTACAACGCCATCGAGAGCACCGTGGACATGGGAGCCAGCATAGGCATGGCCCGCGGCGCTGCTGAAGTGGGCCTCTCACCAGTGGTCGCCGTCATCGGCGATTCAACCTTCTACCACTCCGGCCTTACCAACCTGATAGACGCTGTAAGCCACAACACCAACATGACTGTCCTCATCCTGGACAACGAGACCACGGGCATGACCGGTGCCCAGCCGACCATCCTGGCATCCAGCAGGCTTGAACCGGTGCTCAAGGGCATAGGACTGGACCCT
Source organism: Spirochaetia bacterium (assembly GCA_034004175.1). Lineage (GTDB taxonomy): Bacteria > Spirochaetota > Spirochaetia > Treponematales > UBA12059 > MIBM01. Next base: position 2,143 of record JAVEXH010000413.1, on the reverse strand, counting down.
GACCACATCAAGGTGATACGGGCCCACCGCAACGAGCATGAAAAGAATGTGGCGGTGATCAAGGCCGAGCTGGCCTGGGAAGGCCCTTCTGTCGTTGTGCTGGTCCGGGAATGCATCGAGGCCCTCAAGAAAGCGAGGAAGCCATGAAGTTCGACATAGTGATGTGCGGTGTCGGAGGCCAGGGCGGCATTTCGGTATCCGTTGTGATAGCCAGGGCAGCCATGGCTGAAGGCTTGCGGGTAAAGCAGTCTGAAGTCCATGGCATGAGCCAGCGGGGTGGTGAAGTGCTTGCCCACCTGCGCCTGTCGGACACCGAGCCGGCCAGCCCGACCATACCCAAGGGGGGCGCCTCGCTCATTCTGGCTTTCGAACCCCTGGAAGGTCTGCGATACCTGCCCTGGCTGAATGCGGCTACAGGAGTCCTCCTGACTGCCATAGCCCCCATCCGCAACATGGATACCTACCCTGAAACCGATGCTGTCCTGGCCGAGCTCAGGGCCATGCCCCAGGCCATACTGCTGGATGCCGACAAGCTGGCCAGGGATGCCGGGAACGTAAAGGCTGCCAACATGGTTCTGGTGGGAGCCGCCGCAAAATACCTGCCCCTCAAGGCTGAGAGCCTCGAGGGGGCCATCCGCGAAACCTTCGGCCGCAAGGGCGAGGCAGTGGTGGAAGCCAACCTGAAGGCCTTTGAGTATGGACGAAAAGCGAATCCTTTAGGTCGTCGCCACGGCCCGTGCCGAAGGCCGCGACGCACTGACCGAGGTAGAGGGACTGTCCCTTCTGGCTGCCATGGGGGTACCCGCTCCCTCCTACCATTTTGTGAAGGGCTCTTCCGCTGTGGACAGTCTGGCACCCCTGCCTGGTGCCAAGGCGGTGGTCAAAGTGATAAGCCCGGCGATCCTGCACAAGACAGAAATGGGCGGGGTGGCCATACTCCCCAACAACAAGGCCGCCATAAAGGCCGCCATGGCCGACATGGAGAGCCGCTTTGCCGGCTACCGGGTAGACGGCTACACAGTAAATGAGTTCGTGCCCTACGAGCCCAGGCTGGGCCACGAGATCATCGTTGGCTACCGCTTTGCCAGGGACTTCGGGCCGGTGGTTTCCTTCGGACCTGGCGGCATCTATACCGAGTTCCTGGCTGGCCAGTTCAGGTCAGGGGCTGCCAATGTGTTCTTCAGCCCTGTCACCGCCGACCGAGCCTTGGTCCAGAGGGTCATCAAGGACAATGCCGTGCGGACACTCCTGTGCGGCGGCCTGCGGGGCACCAAGGCTGCTCTGGACGAGTCTCTGCTGGTGGATATCATCATGGCCTTCATACAGGCCGGCGAGGTCTTTGCCAGGGCTGGAGTCTCTGAGTTCGAGGTGAATCCCTTTGTCGTTGCTGCCGGATCCCGGGATGCCGCAGCCGGATCGGCCTCTGCACCTGCCGGCCGGCTGGTAGCCCTGGATGTGCTGGTCAAGCTGGACGATATAGCCTCCGGAGACCTTGCCCTGGAAGCCCGGACAGGCAGGGTGGTTAACCGCAGCCAGGCCCTGCGCCCGGTGGCCAAGATAGACCGCATCCTGGCACCCCGCAGCGCGGCGGTCATCGGCGTGTCGGACAAGGGCATGAACAATGGGCGCATCATACTGCGCAACCTGGTGGACAACGGCTTTGATACCAAGCGCCTGTACGTAGTCAAGTCGGGGACAGACCAGGTGGACGGTTGCCGTTGCGTACCGGATGTAGCCTCCCTGCCCGAGAAGGTGGATCTCTTTGTCCTGGTCATCCCTGCTGCCCAGGCCCCGGCCTGCATTGCCGAGCTGGCTGAGCTGGACAAGGCGGAAGGCGTCATAGTCATACCCGGAGGCCTGGAAGAAAAGTCGGGCACCGAGGAAATCGTGGCCAGGATGCGCGTAGCCCTGGATGCCTCCCGCTCTGGTGTTGGTGGCGGCCCCTTGCTGAACGGCGGTAACTGCCTGGGCATACGATCGGTGCCGGGCAAGTACAACACGTTGTTCATTCCCGAGTACAAATTGCCCATGCCAAAGGGAGACGTGGCACCCCTGGCGGTGCTGTCCCAGTCCGGTGCCTTTGCCATCTGCCGCATCTCCAAGCATGCGGACATAAACCCGAAGTATGTGATTACCTGTGGCA
>JAVEXH010000412.1:0-3212 GCA_034004175.1 Spirochaetia bacterium | reverse complement strand
GGCACGGCTTTGGCCAGGACTCCAGCCATCTGCTCGAACAACAACTGGCAATCCTTGTTTCTTGTGTGGTAACCAGTGCCGCCGGTTTGCTGCCGAACCACGACGGTACCGTACTCATTGTCTCCCCCGGCTTCGACTATGAAGGTCCTGGTTGACATCCTGCTGAAATATTCGTAGGTCGGGCCTGCCTGGCCCCTGCACAACACCACGGCATACATGTAGGGAACCCTGCCGTTGGCTCCGTTGTTGATGGAGCTCTGCAACTGGATGCCAACCAGATCATCAGGCTTGCGCTTTGGCTCCAGCATGAAGCGAATGTCTTCGGGGATATCCCTGCCCTCCTCGTCCTTGTCAAAGCGGAGATAGGGGGTAAGCACCTGGCCGGCAGGCCTGCTGGCATTGAGCAGGGTCATGAAGCCGGGAATCTTGAGGTCGAGGTCCGAAGGTATGAAAATGGAGATCTTGCCGTAGAAGAAAGCCGGAACGGAAAACAAGGCAAAATTGAGGATGGCCATGGACAGGGCGGTGGAAACGGGAGCAGACAGAAAAACAACACAGACAATCCCGAAAAACCCGAGTATCTTCAGGGTCTTGCGGCCCATGACTACCGCCCGGATCTTTTTGGATGCCTTGAGATTGTCTGCTATCCTGGTTATTTCCACATCCGATACAGCCCGCCATTCCTCAAGACCCTGATCCTTGGGCTTGTTTGTGGTTGGTTTGATGCCCAGGAACAACCAGCCGGCCAGTATGAAAACCAGGCCTGGCAGTATGCCGAACTGCAATTGTACCAGTATCGATGCGGCAAAGCAGCAGGCGGCTATGGTCAACCTGGAAGAAACGCCCAGTCTGAAGCGCTTGAATTGTATCTCCATCATAGACCTCCCGGAGTAGCGGTCAGCGGAAGCGGACGGGACCTGCCTTCTATCTCGGCGCAGCCCACAGCCTTCCAGTACAGGGGGCAGGCAGCTTGGCAGGCGGTAAAAGAAGCACAGGCCTTGCAGGTATCGGGGGCATAGTTCTTGTCCTTGAAGTACCTGGCCTTGTCTGAAAACCAGAGGGTGCTGAAACCATCACTCAGGAGGTTGCCTATCGGCTCTGGCCAGGATGAACAGGGTAGGATATCTCCGGATGGCGAAACGGAAAGCAGGCCATCGCAGGCAGCGCAGCTCTTGTTGCCCAAACCTCGGGCTATGGGGTTGTACAGGCACATGGGGGTCGGAGAATACCAGAAGAAGTCCACTCCGGCCTGCCTGGCGCGCCTGCGGGCTTCGTCCACAAAGGCACCGGTCTCTGAATACGGAAAGAACAGGTCAGAGGCACCCTCTCCCGAGCCTACGGGTATGAACAGGTTCATGGACATGCGCCGTACTCCCAGGCGTGCAACAAAATCCGGCAGTTCCAGCAAGGCCTCCCGGTTGGCTGCTGTCAGAGTGGAATTGGTCTGTACCGAAATACCCGCTGCCAGCATGGCCTGTATGCCTGCCACAGAGCGATCGAAGGCTCCCGGGGCACCGCACAGGCTGTCGTGCAAGGCCGCGCCGGGGGCTTCCAGGCTGACCTGGGCGGTACTGATGCCCGAAGCCAGGAGGCTGGCAGCCCTGGCGGGTGTGGCAAGGGTCCCATTGGTCACCAGGTTTACACGCAAGCCACGGCTGCAGGCATAGGCCGCCAGTTCCTCGATATCCTGCCTGACCAAGGGTTCGCCGCCGGTAAATGAGAAGAAGGGAATCTTTGCCTCATCCTTGAAAATATCGATGATCCGCTTCATGCCAGCGGTATCCAGTTCCCCGCCGCTGTAACCTGCCGGCATTCCCCCGGTACTACTGTCGCAACCGGCATAGCAGAAGTGACAGCGGTTGTTGCAGCGGTAGGTAACCGCTATCTCGCCGAGGATAGGCAATCGGTTGAAGTTGAAGTCATAGGCTATCCGCTCAAGATGTATAGGCCGGCCTTCATACACCGCCTTCAGATCCCTGAAGAAGGCTCCTATCTCGGCCGCCTTGCCCGGCCCGAAACCGGGTATGTCCTCGAAGCGGCCTCCCCGGCCTATGAAATCAAGTAACTGCGCACCTGTGGCGTTGGTCTTGTACACCAGGTTCGGCGGCAGGATTATCACCTCGTCCTCCAGCCTCGCATAGGCATAGGGAGCAAGGCTGCTCCAGAAGCCATAGATCCAGCCCAGATCTTCCTGGCCTGTACGACCCGCCTGGCTCACCTGGCGCCTCCGGAGACGCAGGCACTATGGCAGGCGGAATGGCAGGCAGAGTGGCACGCACTGTGGCAGGCCGAGTGACAGGCGTCATGGCAGGCGTTGTGGCAGGCGGAATGGCAGGCGTCCACGGTTCCCACATTCGCAGGAGTAAAACACCCTGAGTAGCAGACAGCGGAGCGCATGAAATCGGCGTAACCGGCAGTCATGCCATCAGGCAGGCGGACTGAAGAGAGATAGGCAGGCCTGTTGTGGATGACGCTGTAGCCATGCCAGTAATACCAGTGAAGGTGGGAACTTCGATAGGAACTGCGACGCTCATCTGTCCAGGTATCCATTTCCTTTTCTGCCTCGGCAGTCTCCAGCAGCAGCTTGCGGTAGTGGGCCTTGGTGGCTTCCAGGTCGCAGTCCCAGATTTTTTCCTGGAGCGCCTTGATGGTGTCCTCGAAGAAATCAGCCATGAGACCAGGCAATACCATGCCCGAGGCATCAAAGGCAGCCAGGAAACGTTCCTCGTGCTGGCTCTCTGCCTTTGCGGTGGACAGGAAACGAAGCGTAAGGGGATCCTCCGTGGCTATTTCGACTATACCCTGGACTCGGAGGCCTTCTAGCATGATGGCAGCGACCCGTGGCAAAGCCAGTTCCATGAGCAGGGCTACCTCCACCGGATGCAAATCTTCTGCGATCTTGCCCGGCACTTGGTAGCTTCCGGCAAACAGCTTGGGCGGTGTCCAGGAATCACCAGCCCAGGCAAGGCCGGTAACGGTAGCAACCCGGGCTGCATGTTTCTGCAACCGCCGCCAGTACAGGTAGAGGGCTGCGGCAATGAGGAAGGCAAACACAGGTACGGCGATGAAGGGACGGGCCTTCCAGAACTCCCGTGCGGTCGGTAGCAGGGGTGGATCTTCGTAAATGAAGTCCGGTTCATCCGACCAGGTCTCTGTACCCATACCGGTATCAGAACCACTATCGGCCCCACCGGAGTCATAAGAAGCACCAC